>JAPSJU010000113.1 GCA_031178025.1 Agromyces sp.
CGGTCGTGGTACTCGATCGCGGCCGCCGCCAGGGCGAGGGCCGTGCGATCGGCATCGCGGCCCGGGTCATCGGGCGGCCCCGCGCGCCGCTGCAGCTCGATGGCGAGGGGGGACGGTTCGTAGACCTTGCCCGCTGCCTTGGCGGCTTCGACGAGCAGCGACTCGGGCACGGGCTCGACTCCGGCGTCACGGGCGAGTCCGAGCAGCCAATCCCGCAACCGCAGGGTCGAGACGCAGTCGTAGCGGTTGTAGTCGGCGAGGTCGTCGAGCACGTGCTGTGCCGCCGCGGCGCCGACGAGCCCGGTGACGGGGTCGACCTCGCCCGTCGCGAGCAGCTCGCGTGCGCGCACGTACTCGAGGATGGAGTCGCCCCCGGACTTGACGTCCGCCTCGCGCAGTTCGGTGCCCATGTAGAGCGGCTCGAGCTTCTTGATCGAGTACGAGCGGCTGCCGACTCGCACGGCTCGCTTCACGATCGGGTAGAGGTCGACGAGCACGCCGTCGGCGAGCAGCTGATCGACGGCCGCCTCGCCGACCCCGTGTCGCGCGGCGATCGTGAGGAGGTGCGTGCGTTCGTAGCTCGCATAGTGGTAGATGTGCATGTTCGGGTGCGCCGCCCGACGTGCCGCCACGAGCGCGAGGAACCGCTCGAGCGCCACGCGTTCCTCTGCGAAGCTGTGCGCCCAGAGCGGCGTGAACCGCTCGGCCGTGTCGACCATGCCGAAGAGGTAGTCGAGGCCCCACTCGGTCGCCGCGCCCTCGGTGTAGAGCGGATCGCCTTCGAAGTCGAAGAAGAGGTCGCCGGGGTCGGGCTCGGGGATCGCGGCGAGCGAGGCGGCGTCGCGCACGACCACGGGCGGCGGAAGCGGCGGATCCTCGGGGGAGCGATCACCTGCGGCGTCTGCGGCGGCCGCCTCGGCTTCGAGTTGCAGCCGGGCCTGGACGCGGAGGTTCTCGATCGTCGCGTCGAGGATGCCGGGCACGTGGCCCTCGGACGCGGCGAGCGCATCGATCGTCGTGATGCCGGCGTCGAAGAGGGCGGCGCGCTGGGTGACCCGAAGGCCGGCGACGAGCAGGACGTCGCGATGCGCCTGCACCTCGAGGTCGCACGTGGGGCAGCGCCCGTCGAGTTCGTAGCGGGGGTCGCCCCACGCGACGGGCCCGGGCTCCGCGAGCCGCTCGGCCACGATCTGCTCGAGCCGTGCTCGGCGCAGGCGGTACACCGGCGCGATGTCGTCGAGGCGGTGCACGCTCGTGGAGCCGTCGCCGAGCAGCAGCTCGACGGTGTCGGCGCACGGCACCCCGGTGCGCTGCAGCTGCTCGGCGTAGGCGGCGAGCTGGAGGAGCGCGGTGACGCGTGCGCGACGCGCGAGCTTGGAGTCCTGCACGAGGTAGCGGCCGTCGGGTCGTCGCACGATGAAGTCGGCGAACCCGATGAAGCCCTCATCTGCGAAGGTGGCCTGGAACACGACCGGCGCGCCGGCCGCGAACGCCGCCCGGGTGGCGGCGACCGCCGCGGCGACGGCGGCCGGGTCGCGCACGTCGGGGCGATCGATCTCGACGATCGCGTCGCCGAGCTCGGCGCGATAGGCCTCGAGCACCCGGTGCTCGTGCTCGTCGCCCATCCGGCCGGAGCGCTCGAGCATCGCGTCTTCGGGGTCGGCGACGGGCTCGATGCGGCCGAGCTTGGCGTCGAGCGCACGCAGGAACGCGAACTCGCACTCGGACGCCTTCTTCAGGTCGCTCGCACTCGTGACGACGGTGCCGTCGACCAGGTACATGCCGGCCTCCTTCCGTCGTCTCGGGTTCCACCGTATCGAGGCCGGCCGACATCGGCGTATGGTGACGGCATGGCCGACTGGGAGGACGTGCGGCGCATCGCGCTCGGCATGCCGGGTGCCGAGGAGACGGTGAGCCGCGGAGCCGCGATGTGGCGGGTGCGCGGCACCGCGTTCGTGTGGGAGCGGCCGTTGCACCGCCCCGACCTCGCCGCGCTCGGCATCGCCGAGCAGCAGGGACCGGTGCTCGGGGCCAGGGTCGACGACGAAGCGGTGAAGCACGCACTCGTCGCCGAGGATCCCGCCGTGTTCTTCACGACGCCGCACTTCGACGGCCATGCCGCGGTGCTCGTCCACCTCGACCGCATCACCGAGCGACGCCTCGGCGAGGTGGTGGCCGAGGCGTGGCACACGGTCGCCCCCGCGGCGCTGCGGCGGCAGTGGCTCAACGACCATCCCGATTGAGGGCGCCGCGGCGCATCCCGAGCATCGCCTCCACGGCCCGCTCGATGCGGGAGCCGCGATCCGGGGCCTCCTCCCACCGTACGAGCGCGTGCGCGTTCAGCCCGTCGATCATGCCGAGCAGCTGCCAGGCGACGGATGCCGCGTCATCCGCCTCGAACTCCCCCGCGGCGACGCCCGACTCCACGACGGCCCGCACGACGTCGCGCCAGGCATCCATCTGCTCGCGCACGCTCGCGGCGAGGGCGTCGTTGCGACGGCCGAGCGCCCACGCCTCCACCCACACCACGGTGACCGCGTCGCGGGTGCCGTCGAGCAGGGTGTCGAGCAGCACCGCGAGTCGTTCGCGCGGGGTCGGGCAGGTGGCGAGGAGTGCGCCGACCTCCTCGAGCTCGGCGGCCACGATCGCCTCGAAGGTGCGCGCGACGAGCGCCTCCATGTTGGGCTGGTAGTGGGCCACGAGCCCGGGGGCGACGCCGATGCGCGCGGCGACGGCCCGGAGGGTGACGCCGGTGAGGCCGTGCTCGAGCGCGATCGCGCGTGCGGCATCCGACACCTCGGCGGCGCGTTCGGCGGGGCTCTTCCGGGCGCGCCCCGTCGCTGCTGGTCTTGACATCGTGCCCACAGTCTATGTACCGTCGCTGCAGTTATTGATCATTTGATCAACAGTGAGCCCGTTCGACCTGGAGGCACCCGATGACGTGGCGCATGCCCGCGGAGACGCATCCGCACGACCGCACGTGGATGGCGTTCCCGCGCGAGGGGCTGACCCTCGGCGACAGTGCCGCCGAACGTGAGGAGGGCTACGCGGCATGGACCGCGGTCGCCAATGCCGTCGCGGAGTTCGAGCCCGTGGTCATGGTCGTCGACCCGACCGAGCTCGAGCGAGCCCGCCGCATGCTGGGTGCCGGGATCGAGCTGCTCGAGGCTCCGCTCGACGAGTTCTGGATGCGCGACTTCGGACCCACCTTCGTCCTCGACGACGAGCGACCCGGCGTGCTCGGCGCGGTCGACTGGGTCTTCAACGGCTGGGGCGCGCCCGAGTGGGCGGAGTGGCGCAGGTCGGCCGAGATCGCGCGCTTCGTCGCGCCGCGGGCGGGCGCCGAGCTCGTGAGCTCGGTGCTCGTGAACGAGGGCGGCGGCATCCACGTCGACGGCGAGGGCACCGTGCTGCTCACCGAGACGGTGCAGCTCGACCCGCGTCGCAACCCCTACGCCGACCGGGCACGTGTCGAGGCGGAGCTCGCGCGCACCATCGGCGCGACCCACGCGATCTGGCTGCCGCGCGGCCTCACGCGCGACTACGACGCCTTCGGGACGAACGGACACGTCGACATCGTGGCGACGATCCCGTCGCCCGGTCGGCTGCTGCTGCACTCCCAGCGCGACGCCGGGCATCCCGACTTCGCCGTGACGCGCGAACTGCGCGCGCTCCTCGAGCAGTCGACGGATGCCGCCGGTCGCCGCTGGGAGATCATCGAGCTGCCGGCGCCCGAGACCCTTCGCGACCACGAGGGCTTCGTCGACTGGAGCTACGTGAATCACCTCGTGGTGAACGACGGCGTCATCGCGTGCGGCTTCGGCGAGGAGCGAGCGGATGCCGCGGCGCGCGAGCTCCTCGCGCACGCGTATCCGGGCCGGCGGGTGGTGACCGTCGACTCGCGGCCGATCTTCGCCCGCGGCGGCGGCATCCACTGCATCACGCAGCAGCAGCCGGCGGTGACGCGATGAGCACCGGACCGTTCGACGTCGTCGAGGCGTCGATCGCCGGATTGCGTGCGGCGCTCGAGTCCGGCCGCGCGACGAGCGAAGGGCTCGTCGAGGCGTACCTGGCCCGCATCGAGGCGTACGACCGGCCCGGCACGGCGACCGCGCTCAACGCGGTCGTCGTCGTGAACCCCGACGCGCTCGCCGATGCTCGGGCGTCCGACGCGCGCCGCGCGGCCGGCCGGCCGCTCGGCCCGCTCGACGGGATCCCGTACACCGCCAAGGACAGTTACCTCGCTCGCGGGCTCACCGCCGCCGCGGGGAGCCCGGCGTTCGAGCACCTCGTCGCCCAGCACGACGCCTTCGCGATCGAGCGACTCCGCGCCGCCGGCGCGGTGCTCATCGGCCTGACGAACATGCCGCCGATGGCCAACGGCGGTATGCAGCGCGGGCTCTACGGGCGCGCCGAGAGCCCCTACGACGCCGACTACCTGACGGCCGCGTTCGGCTCCGGCTCGTCGAACGGCTCCGGCACCGCGACCGCGGCGTCGTTCGCGGCATTCGGCCTCGCCGAGGAGACGTGGTCCTCGGGCCGCGCGCCCGCCTCGAACAACGCGCTCTGCGCGTACACCCCCTCGAGAGGCGTCATCTCGGTGCGCGGCAACTGGCCGCTCGTGCCGACGATGGACGTCGTCGTGCCGCACACGCGCACCATGGCCGACCTGCTCGAGGTGCTCGACGTCATCGTCGCCGACGACCCCGAGACCCGCGGCGACTTCTGGCGTGTGCAGCCGTGGATCGCGCTGCCCGCGGCATCCGAGCTGCGTCCTTCCTCATACCCGGCCCTGCAGCCGCCGGATGCCGCCGCCGCCCGCGCCGCGCTCGACGGACTCCGCCTCGGCGTGCCACGCATGTACGTCAACGCCGACCCCGCCGCCGGCACCGCCGAGCCCGGCCGCACCCCGGGCATCGGCGGATCCACGGGCCGGCGGATCGAGACGCGCCCCTCCGTCATCGAGCTCTGGGAGGCGGCACGCCGCGACCTCGAGGCCGCCGGCGTCGAGGTCGTCGAGGTCGACTTCCCGGTGGTCTCCAACTACGAGGGCGACCGTGCGGGCGCGCCGACGATCGCGACGCGCGGGCTCGTCGCTCCGGAGTACCTGCGTCGCGAGATCGTCGACCTCTCGGCGTGGGCGTGGAACGACTTCCTCGAGGCCAACGGAGACCCGGCGATCCACTCGCTCGCCGACGTCGACGGTGCCCGCATCTTCCCCCAGCCCGAGGGCGCGCTCCCCGACCGGTACACGGGCTTCGACGACGACATCGCGGAATACCCCGCATGGGCGAGGGCGCATCCGGACGCGACGCTCGACGACATGCCGGAGCTGGAGGCCGGCCTCCTGGGCCTCGAGGAGACCCGGCGCATCGACCTCGAGCAGTGGATGGACGAGCACGGACTCGACGCCGTCGTCTTCCCGGCGGTCGCCGACGTCGGTCCGGCCGACATGGACGTGAACGCGGCATCCGCCGATCTCGGCTGGCGCAACGGCGTGTGGGTGGCGAACGGCAATCTCGTGCCGCGCCACCTCGGCATCCCGACCGTCACGGTGCCCATGGGCACGATGCGCGACATCGGCATGCCGGTCGGCCTCACCTTCGCCGGGCGCGCGTACGACGACACGGCGCTGCTGCGGCTCGGGGCCGCCTTCGAGGCGACGGGAACGCGCCGCACCCCGCCGCCTCGCACGCCGCCGCTCTGACGTCGACCCGTCGCACGCCGCAGGGGGCCCCTGCGTACCGGTAGCTCTCACCTCGTCGACGGCGGGTACACGCGCTGACTCGCGTCGGCGGTCAGCCCACCTCGACCGTGCGCTCGTGCAGGCCGGTCGCACCGTCGGGCACGACGCCCTGCCGCTTCGACGTCTGCACCTCGCCGTCGGCCCCGGTCGCGCGCACGCGGAGGGTGTGCATGCCGCTCGAGGCATCCGACCAGTCGAAGCGCCACTGCACCCACGTGTCGACCGAGATCGCGGGCGCGAGTTCGGCGTCCTGCCAGGGTCCCTCGTCGATCTGCACCTCGACCCGCTCGATGCCGACCCGCTGGTGCCAGGCGACGCCGGCCACCGTCACACGGCCGGGCTCGAGCCGCTGGCCGCTGCGCGGCACGTCGATGCGCGACGAGAGCTTCACGGGTCCGCGCTCGCTCCAGCCGCGGTCGGTCCAGTAGGCGGATGCCGCGTCGAAGCGCGTCACCTCGAGTTCGACGACCCACTTCGTCGCCGACACGTAGCCGTAGAGGCCCGGCACGACCATGCGCACCGGGAAGCCGTGGTCGGCGGGCAGCGGCTCGCCGTTCATGCCGACGGCGAGGATCGCGTCGCGATCGTCCTGCAGCACGGGCAACGGCGTCGATGCCGAGAACCCGTCGACGCTCCGCGAGAGCACCATGTCGGCGTCCGGGGAGGGCACCGCGCGGGCGAGCAGCTCGCGGATCGGGGTGCCGAGCCAGACGGCAGTGCCGATGAGGTCCCCGCCGACCTCGTTCGAGACGCAGGCGAGGGTCGTGACGGATTCCTCGAGCGGAAGGGCGAGCAGTTCGTCCCAGGTGAGCACGACCTCGCGCTCGACCATGCCGTGGATGCGGAGGCTCCACGACGCCGGATCGACCGCCGGCACGGCGAGCGCGGTGTCGATGCGATAGAACCGCGCGTTCGGCGTGATGATCGGCGTGAGCCCGTCGATGCCGAGCTCGGTTCCGGGGGCCACGACGGTTCGCACCGCGGGTTCGGGGAGCGCGATCGCGTCGCGGATGACGGTGACCGCCCGCGAGCCGGCCTGCA
>JAPSJU010000114.1 GCA_031178025.1 Agromyces sp.
CGTCCACCTCGTCGGCGGGGATGTGCTGCGTCACGCGCTCGCGCATGCGCTGCACCGACTCGACGAATCCGTCACGGCCGGAACTCGACCACACCTTGGGCGCGACCCCGGCGACGTAGCGCTCCCCCAGCTCGAGATCGCCGGCCAGGGGCCTGGCCTTGAGCAGCGCCTGGAACTCCCAGCTCTTGGCCCACCTGTCGTAGTACTGCAGGTGCGACTCGAGCGTGCGCACGAGTGCCCCGTCCTTCCCCTCGGGACGGAGGTTCGGATCGACCTCCCAGAGGGGAGGCTCGATGCCGGGCTCGCCGATGACGCGCATCGAGACCATCGCGAGCCGTGTGGCGATCTCGAGTGCGCGAGGCGTGGACACGCGCTCCTCGTCGGCGGACTCCGCCACGAAGATCACGTCGACGTCGCTCACGTAGTTGAGCTCCCGAGCGCCCGCCTTGCCCATGCCGATGACCGCCAGTCGGGTCGCCGCCACTTCGTCCGCCGCATACCGGCCAGGAGCGGCCGGCTCGCCCGCGCCACGGGAGACCGTCCGCCGCGCCGCGGCGATCGCCGCGTCGAGGGCCGCCCCCGCGAGGTCGGCGAGGCCGGCCGCGACCGTGTCGACCGCGTCGATCGTGTCGGGCCGGGTCAGGTCGTACAGGGCGACGCCGGCGAGCAGGCGACGGTATCGCACCCGGATCGCAGCCGCTGCCGCGTCAGGTGCCGTGCCGACGTGTTCGAGCGCGGACAGCATCAGGGATCGGGCCTCGGCGCTGCCGAGTGGTGGAACCGGAACCTGCTGCAGGACGCCGAGCTCTGCCGTATGGCGCAGGAGGAAGTCGGCGAACCCCCTCGACGCCCCGAGCAGGCGCGCCAGGCGTTCCGCCGACGCATCCTGGGCGAGCACGGCCGACACCTCGGCCGGCGCCCGCTCCTGCAAGCGCGCGGTGGCCGCGAGCGCCTCGTCGGGGTCGCCCGCCGCCGCGAATGCCGCGAGCAGTCGCTCCTCGCCCGCACCGGTCGCCTCGGAGAGCGAACGCAGCCCTTCGGCCGCACGCTCGAGGTCGTCGAAGCCCGCCCGCGCGAGTCGGCCGAGGGTCGGGGCCTGGCGTGACATCCGGATCGGATCGGGTCAGAGGATCTCGAGGTTGCGCGTCAGCTCGAAGGGCGTCACCTGCGAGCGATAGTCGCGCCACTCCGACCGCTTGTTGGCGAGCACGTAGTTGAAGACCTGCTCGCCGAGCGTCTCGGCGACGAGCTCGGACTCCTCCATGTACTCGATCGCATGGTCGAGGCTCGCCGGCAGCGGGTTGTATCCGAGTGCCCGGCGTTCGCTGTCGGTGAGGGCCCAGACGTCGTCCTCCGCCTCGGCCGGCAGCTCGTAGCCCTCCTCGATGCCCTTCATGCCGGCGGCGAGCAGCAGCGAGAAGGCGAGGTAGGGATTCGCGGCAGAGTCGATCGCGCGGTACTCCACCCGCGCGCTCTGGCCCTTGTTGGGCTTGTAGAGCGGCACGCGCACGAGCGCCGATCGGTTGTTGTGACCCCAGCAGATGAAACTGGGCGCCTCGTCACCGCCCCAGAGGCGCTTGTACGAGTTCACGAACTGGTTCGTCACCGCCGAGATCTCGTTGGCGTGACGGAGCAGCCCGGCGATGAACTGGCGTCCGATCTTCGAGAGCTGGTACTGCGCGCCGGGCTCGTAGAACGCGTTCGCGTCGCCCTCGAAGAGCGAGAGATGGGTGTGCATGCCGCTGCCGGGATACTGCGAGAACGGCTTCGGCATGAACGTGGCGTACACGCCCTGCTCGATCGCCACCTCCTTCACCACGGTGCGGAAGGTCATGATGTTGTCGGCCGTCGTCAGCGCGTCGGCGTAGCGCAGGTCGATCTCGTTCTGGCCCGGCCCGGCCTCGTGGTGGCTGAACTCCACCGAGATGCCGAGGTCCTCGAGCATGCGCACCGAACGGCGGCGGAAGTCGTGCGCCGTGCCGCCGGGGACGTTGTCGAAGTACCCGGCCGAGTCGACGGGCATGGGTCCTTCCTCGCCGTACTTCGAGGACCGCAGCAGGTAGAACTCGATCTCGGGGTGCGTATAGAAGGTGAAGCCGCGATCGGCCGCGCGAGCGAGCGTGCGCTTCAGCACGTTGCGCGGATCGGCGACGGCCGGCTCACCGTCGGGCGTGGTGATGTCGCAGAACATGCGAGCGGTGGGATCGATGTCGCCGCGCCACGGAAGGGTCTGGAACGTGGTCGGATCGGGGAACGCGAGCAGATCCGACTCGTACGTGCGACTCAGTCCCTCGATGGCCGAGCCGTCGAACCCGATTCCCTCGGTGAAGGCCCCCTCGACCTCGGCCGGGGCGATCGCCACCGACTTCAGCGTGCCCACGACATCGGTGAACCAGAGCCTGACGAACTTGACCCCTCGTTCCTCGATCGTGCGAAGAACGAAGTCGCGCTGCTTATCCATCCACACCCTCTCTCGCACCTCTCAGGGTAGCGGCTCGGCGAAGGCGCAGGCGCCGGTGGCGAATGCCGCGTGTGCGAGACTGACGACATGTCAGAGCACCCCGCCCGCGACGCGGCATCCTCAGGCCCGGTCGAGACGAACCCCTACGGCGGCGCCGCCGCATCCAGTGGACCGAAGCGCGTTCGCACCCGTCACTTCCAGAACGCCAAGCGGGAGGGCATCAAGATCACGGGCCTCACGAGCTACGACCAGCTCACGGCGCGCATCTTCGACGAGGCCGGCATCGACTTCCTGCTCGTCGGCGACTCCGCGGGCAACAACGTGCTGGGCTACGAGACGACCCTTCCCGTCACCGTCGACGACCTCATCCCGCTGACTCGTGCCGTCGCCGGGGCGGTCACGCGCGCCTTCGTCGTCGCCGACATGCCGTTCGGCTCCTATGAGAACGGTCCGGAGGACGCACTGCACACGGCCGTGCGGTTCATGAAGGAGACGGGCGCGCACGCCGTCAAGCTGGAGGGCGGCGAACGCAGCCGCGAGCAGATCCGGCGGATCGTCCAGGCCGGGATCCCGGTCATGGGACACATCGGCTATACGCCCCAGAGCGAGCACGGCCTCGGCGGTCATGTGATCCAGGGGCGCGGTGAGGGTGTGAAGCAGCTCCTCGCGGACGCGAAGGCGGTGCAGGATTCGGGAGCATTCGCGGTCGTGCTCGAGATGGTGCCCGCGGATGCCGCGCGCCAGGTGACGGAGCTCCTCGACATCCCGACCATCAGCGTGGGCGCCGGCCCGCACACCGACGGCCAGCTCCTCGTGTGGACCGATTGGGCCGGCCTCACCATCGGGCGCGTGCCGAAGTTCGTCAGGCAGTACGCGAACCTCTCGGGCATCCTGAGCGACGCGGCGCGGGCCTGGCGCGACGATGTCGAGTCCGGGGTCTACCCGAACGCCGAGCACAGCTACGAGTAGCCGACCCGCATCGCCCGAACCGGCCGGGTCAGTCCTCGGCGGCCTCTTCCTCGGCCCATCGCGCGCTGTTCGCGCGGAGGATCTCGAGGGCTCGCTCGGCCTCGGCGCGCGTCTCGAAGGGCCCGACACGGTCGACCGACGGAGACTCGAATCCCTGCTCGACCTCGCCGGTGTGGAGGTTGTACCAGTACATGTGCTCGACATCCTCGGCCATAGGCTGATCCTATGCCCAAGGATGCCGCCGGCCACCTGATTCCCGGCGAGCTCTCGCCCAGCCGTTCCGTGCCGAAGCGCATCGCACGACCCGAGTACGTGGGACGCCGGGCACCCTCGCCCAACGAGGCGGGCGATCGGTACCGCCCCGACGAGGTGGACCGGATCCGCGCGGCCGGGCGCATCGCCGCCGGTGCCATCGAGGCGGCGGCATCCGCCGTGCGGCCGGGTATGACGACGGACGAGCTGGACCGCATCGCGCACGACTTCGTCATCGCGCACGGCGCGTACCCGTCGACGCTCGGCTATCGCGGCTACCCGAAGTCCTCATGCACGTCGGTGAACGAGGTCATCTGCCACGGCATCCCCGACGACACCGTGCTCGAGGACGGCGATCTCGTGAACCTCGACGTCACGGCCTACCTCGACGGCTACCACGGCGACCTCAACCGCACCTTCCTCGTCGGCGAGGCGAGCGAGGAGGCCGCGCTGCTCGTCGAACGCACCCGAGAAGCGCTCGCCCGCGGCATCCGCGCGGTCGCCCCCGGCCGGGAGGTGAACGTCATCGGCCGGGCGATCGAAGCGTACGCGAGGCGGTTCGGGTACGGGGTGGTGCGCGAGTACACGGGCCACGGCGTCGGTCGCGCCTTCCACACCGGCCTGGTCATCCCCCACCACGACGCCCCCGAGTACGACACCGTCATCGAGCCGGGCATGGTGTTCACGATCGAGCCGATGCTGACGCTCGGGTCCGCGGACTGGGAGGTCTGGGACGACGACTGGACGGTGGTGACACGCGACCGCTCGCTCAGCGCGCAGTTCGAGCACACCCTCGTCGTGACGGAGCGGGGCGCCGAGATCCTCACGCTCCCCTGAACGTCGGCATCCGCTGCGCGATAGTGTGGCGCCATGGCCACTGACCACGCGATCGGCATCGACATCGGCGGCACGGGGATCAAGGGCGCGGTCGTCGACCTCGGCAGCGGCGAGCTCGTCACCGAGCGGATCAAGATCCGCACCCCCGAGGGCGGCCGCCCCGCAGACATCGTGACCGCGACCCGGGAACTGCTCGCCAGGCTCGACGCCGCGGTGCAGGAGGACGCTCCCCTCCCCCTCGGCGTGTGCTTCCCGGCGGTCGTCCGCGCCGGTCGCACCCTCTCGGCGGCGAACATCTCCCACGAGTGGATCGGCCTGGCCGCAGAGGAGCTCTTCGAGCAGGCGTTCGGTCGTCACATCCACTTCATCAACGACGCGGATGCCGCCGGCTACGCCGAGTCACGGTACGGCGCCGCGCGCGATGCCCGCGGACTCGTCATCCTCACGACGCTCGGCACCGGTATCGGGACGGCGCTGCTGTACGACGGCGTGCTCGTGCCCAACAGCGAACTCGGTCACCTCGAGCTCGACGGCGCCGACGCCGAGGATCGGGCGGCGTACTCCGCCATGGAGCGCGAATCCTTGAGCTGGGAGGCGTGGGCGAAGCGCCTGCAGCGGTACTACCGGCATCTCGAGCTGCTCCTCACCCCCGACCTCTTCGTCGTCGGCGGAGGCGTCTCGAAGCACCACGAGCAGTTCCTGCCCCTGCTGGACCTCACCACCCCGATCGTTCCGGCCGTGCACCGCAACAACGCCGGCATCCTCGGCGCCGCGGCACTCGCCATGCTCTAGCCCGCGGCCTCCCGGCGAGCGGTGTGGTGCGAGTGGGCCGGCTGATACGCCGGGTTCTGTTCACCGGGCGCTTGCGCGACACCGGCTGGACGACCATCTCTCTCGGAGCTGCGTTGCCGCAGCCCTCCAGCGGTCTACCCGGGAACGGGACGGGCCGCCCCATGGTTCCCTGTCTGACCTTGCTCCGGACGAGGTTTACCGAGCCGACCGCGTCACCGCGGCCGCTGGTGGGCTCTTACCCCACCGTTTCACCCTTACCTCGAGCGTGCGCTCGAGGCGGTCTGCTTTCTGTGGCACTGTCTCGCGGGTTGCCCCGGGTGGGTGTTACCCACCGTCCTGCCCTGCGGAGCCCGGACGTTCCTCGGCATCCGATCGCTCGGACGACGCGGTCGTCTTGCCGACCCACTCGTCTTTCAGCTTACCGCCGGCACCTGCACGATCGCGCCGGGGCGAATCCGGAGCCGGTCAGAGCCCCGACTCGTCCGTGCGCACGAGGATGCGGTCGCATTCCGGGCAGAACAGCACGTCGTCGGATGCCGCTCGCCGAACGGTCTCGTGGTCCGAGCCCGTGAGCGTCATCGTGCACCCGCTGCAGGTGCGCTGGCTCAACAGCGAGGCGCCGACTCCGCCGCCCCTGGTGCGCCGCTGCTCGTAGAGCGCGAGGAGCGCCTCGGGCACGCCCTGGGCGATGACGGCCCGGTCGCGCTCGACGGCCTGCCGTTCGACCTCGATGGCCGCGGCGGCCGCGGCGCGCTCCGCCTCGAGCTCCGCGGTCTCGGCGGCGATCTGCTCCCGCTCGGCTTCGATGCCGGCGACGAGCGCCTCGGCGGTCTCGACACGCTCCATCACGACCAGCTCCTGGTCCTCGAGGTCGGAGCGGCGCTTCGCGAGCGCCGTGAGCTCCGCCTCGAGCGCCGCGACGTCCTTCACCGATGAGGTGTGCTGCAGGCGGTCGCTGTCCCGGCTGCTGCGCGCCTCGACGACCGCGACATCGGACTCGAGCCGGGCGAGCTCGGCACGTGCGTCCTCGAGGCTGCCAAGGGCCTCGGAGCGCCTTCCCCGCACCGCCGTGTCGCGGGCAGCGAGCTCGGCGAGCGGCGCCGTCTGCGGAAGCGACCGGAGCCGATGCGCGAGCTGCTGCAGGCGGGTGTCGAGCGACTGCAGTCGCAGCAGTTCCTGCTGCGCGGCGGGGCTGGCCTTCACGTGGTGCTCCTCGTGGGGTCGGATGGGGAAGAGGTCATCATTGCACGACCTGGAAGTCCCAGGGGTCGGTGCGCAGCTCGCTCACGCGGATGTCCAGTTCGGGGTGGGCGGCCCGGAGCTCGGCGGCGGCCGCCTCCAGCCACAGCCATTCGCTCGCCCAGTGCGACACGTCGATGAGGGCGGGTCCGCCGCCGAGCATCGCCTGTTCCCGCGCCTCCGACGCCGGATGGTG
>JAPSJU010000004.1 GCA_031178025.1 Agromyces sp.
CGACGTCGGCCCGCCCGCCCACGCGCACCTCGGCGCCCTGGCCGCCTGTCGACGCCGCGAGCGCGACGGGCGTCTCGATCGACTGCTCGGGATGCCACGGCGCACGGCCGTCGCGCATGCGCCCCACCGCTGCGGCGATGGCGATCCACGGATCGAGGGGCGCGACCGGGGCGTCCGAGCCGAGGGCCAGCTCGACGCCGGCGGCGGCGAGCTCGCCGAGCATGAAGGCGCGATCGGTGCGCCCGCTCCAGTACCGATCGGCGACGTCGCGGTCGTCCATCGCGTGCTCGGGCTGCACGCTCGCCACGATGCCGAGACGAGCGAAGCGGACGACATCCTCGCGACGCAGGAGTTGGGCATGCTCGACCGAGCCCGCGCATCCGACGACCTCGAAGGCGTCGAGCACGGTCGCATTCGCGCGGTCCCCGATCGCGTGCACCGCCGGCGCCAGTCCTGCGGCGTGAGCCCGGCGCATGAGCGGGACGAGCTCGTCGAACGGCACGGTCGCGAGGCCGTACGGGTGCTCGTCGTCGGACGACCCGGCGTAGCGATCGAAGCACCAGGCGGTCCGGGTGTTGAGCGACCCGTCGGTGATGACCTTGTACCCGCCCACCCTGACCAGTCCGCTCGTGCCGCCGAGGACGTCACCGGTGCGCAGGCCCTCGGCGATCGCACGATCCAGGTGCTGCGTGTAGACGCCGAACCCGACACGCAGGAGGTCGAGGCCGCCCTGCACGCGCCGCTCCCAGTCGTCGCGGTTCCAGCGCATCTCGTAGTCGGTGATGCCCACCACCCCGCGCGACGCCGCACGGCGAGCGGCGTCGGCCACCCAGCCGTCGAGCACGTCGTCGGCGACGTCGTCGAGGTCGCGCACGAGGCGGAAGCAGTCGTCCTCCCGCAGCAGGCCGGACTCGCCTGCCGCGCCCGCCACGCCATGGCGGCGCACGGCCGCGGAGTTCAGCCAGCAGGCGTGCAGGTCGGCGGCCACGAGCACGACCGGGACGTCGCCGGAGACGGCGTCGAGGATCGCCCGGCTCGGGGCATCCGGCCACAGCCCGTCGCGATAGCCGAAGCCGATCACCTCCGACTCGCCGCGATCGACGGATGCCGCGACGAGCACCGCGACGGCGGCGGCGGAGTCGGCCGCAGAGAGGTCGAGCCGGCGCGACACCATCGCCCACTGGGAGGCGTGCACATGCCGGTCGACGAGACCCGGAACCACCCAGCGCCCATCGACGTCGATGCGTGGGACCGACGAGCGGCCCCCTCGCCGTGCTGAGGCCGAGGAGGGATCGACCGCGGCACCGGACGAACCGGCGGGCATGATCGCAGCGATGCGCCCATCGCCGAGCTCGATGTCCACGAGCTCGTCACGGCCCGGGATGCGCGCGGACGTGAGGAGACCGGCGCCGTTCACCGGCGCGCCGCCCGAAGGGCGGCGTGCGTGCGCCGCATCTCCGCGGCGAGCGCGGGACTGGCATACGGCCCGTCGCCGTCGAGTTCGGCGATGATGCGATCGACCGTCTCCGCGGGCCGGTTCTGACTCATCTTGTTCTTGCCGACGAATCGCGTGACGGGGATGCGAAGGCCCACCGTTCCCGCGGCGATCCGGTCGGCGTAGGCCGAGTTCTCCAGGGTGCCGCGCATGCGGCGCGGTTCCGGCATGGCGTCCTCGAAGTGATCGACGAGGGCCTCCAGCACGCGGAGGTTCTCGTCGGCGTCGAGCAGCACGGGGGTGCCGTAGAGATGGGCCGTCACGAAGTTCCACGTCGGCACGGCGGGGTTCGCGTCGTACCACCCCGGCGAGATGTACCCGTGCGGGCCCTGCACGATGACCATGACTTCATGGCGTCCGAGCTCATGCACCACCTCGTCGGGTCTGCCGACGTGCGTGAGCAGCTCGATGCCGTCGGCCGTCTCGTCGAGGAGCACGGGATAGTGCGAGGCGACGAGGCCCGCGGCGGGCGTGTGACTGACGATCGTCATCCACGGGTGCTCGCGGATGAGTCGCTTCACTCCCTCCTCGCTCGCGAGGGTGAAGCTCGGATTCTGTCGCATCGGCTCTCCTCAGGCCTGGCAGTACGGGCACCAGTACAGCTTGCGGGCGCCCATCTCCTCGAGCGCGATGTTCGTGCCGCACACGCGGCACGGCAGCCCGTGGCGCTTGTACACCCAGTGCCGGTCGTCGCGGTTGGCCATCGCCGCGCGGTACGCCTCCGGGTCGAGGTCGTCCATCGTCATCATCTGCCCGGTCTCGACGCCGATGCGGAGGAGCTTCGTCCAGTCCTTCCAGAGGTGACGCACGTGCTCCTCGGGCACGAGCCGGCCCGGTGTGTGCGGGTTCTGACGGGCGCGGAAGAGCAGCTCGGCGCGGTACACGTTGCCGATGCCGGCGACGACGGCCTGGTCCATGAGGAGCAGGCCGATCGGGGTCGCCCTGCTGGTGACGGCGGCCGTGAAGCGGTCCTCGGCCGCCTGCCCGGCGTCGATGAGGGGGTCGGGTCCGAGCTTGGCCACGATCCGCTCGACCTGTGCCGGGTCGAGCACCTCGCATGCGGTGGGCCCGCGCAGGTCGGCGCTCACGGAGTCGGTGAGCAGTCGCACCCGCACCTGGCCGACCGGTTCAGGGGGGAAGCTCGCAGGTTCGCCGCCCTCCTTCTCCGACTCCGACATGCGAAGCCGGGTCTGCCGGGGGGCGCCGATCGAGTGCAGCGAGTTCTCGCCCGCGCTGTCGAAGACGACGGCGTCGGGATTCGGCTGCTCGAGGAAGGTGCCGCCCTGGTTCGTCTGGCCCATGCGTCCGTTCGCCGACGCGATCGTGGCATCCATCAGGATGTCGCCGGCGAAGTCCCACGCGCCGTACATCCCGAGGTGCACCCGGAGCCAGCGATCGCCCTCGAACCCGAGGAACATCTGCTTGCCGACGGCGCGGGCATCGATCATCCGGCGCCCGTCGAGCTCCGCCGCGCCCTGCACGAACCGGCCCTGCGGGCTCGAGGCCCGCACGACGTGCCCGACGAAGTTGCGCTCGAACTGGCGGGTGATGCGATGGACGGAGTGTCCTTCGGGCATTCGGACCCCTTACGCGTCGACGTGGTCGACGCCCTTGCCGGCGATATCGCCGGTCGACTCGTACTCGGCGAGCTGCGCGATACGGCGGGCGTGCCGCTCGTCGCCCGAGAAGGGCTCGGCGATGAAGGCGTCGATGTAGCGGATCGCCTCCTCGACGGTGTGCTGGCGCGCGCCGATCGAGATGACGTTCGCATCGTTGTGCTGGCGAGCGAGGATCGCGGTGTCCATGCTCCAGACGAGCGCCGCACGGATGCCGCGCACCTTGTTCGCGGCGATCTGCTCGCCGTTGCCCGAACCGCCGAAGACGATCCCGAGGGCGTGCACGTTCGCCGCCTGGTCGCGAGCGACCGCCTGCGCGGCATTGATGCAGAACGCCGGGTAGTCGTCGAGCGGGTCGAACTCGCTCGGACCGTGGTCGACGACCTCGTGGCCGCCGTTGGTCAGGTGATCGACCAGCGTCCGGCTGAACTCGAGGCCGGCGTGGTCGGTCGCGATGTGGATGCGCATGCGCCAAGTCTAGGGATTCGGCACCCAGCGAAGGGCACGTCCGTGCGGCTGCGCCCACGCGAGTTGCTCGCCGTCGAGGGCGAGCACGAGGTCGGTGCTGTCGTTCGGCACGTCCTCGCGCACGCGGATCCCGGGCAGCACGGTTCGCCCCTCGACCGAGAGCCAGTGGCCGGGCAGGTCCCGCACGAGCTCGGTGAACCGCCCTCGATGCGCCTCGTCGAGGTAGGCGAGCACGACCGTGTGGACGACCACGAGCGTTGCGTCGCGCGGGGCGGCCTCGGCGAGCTCGCCGAGTCGCTCGTTGAGGTCGCCCGCGAGGATCACCGGGGGGTCGTCCGCGGCGATGGCCGCAGCGGAACGGAGGCGTGCGCGGCGCTCGTCGTGCTCGGGCCAGATGAGCGCGTCGAGCCATGCGACGTCGTCGGGATTCCGCACGTCGAGCGGGTTCAGGTCGATGCCGGCGCGCCACGCGATCCCGGGCAGCCGGTCGGGGATCGGCACGGGGCCCGTCGTCCGGCACTCGATCAGCACGGTGCTCGGACCGTCGAGCGGATCGAGCCGGGGGTGCCCGGAGTACTGGAAGCTGTATCGATCCGGGTAGAGGCACAGGCCGGCGGAGGATCCCACCTCCAGGAGCGCGATCGGGCCCTCGATCCTCGCGAGCACGGGTACGAGCAGCGCGCTCCTGGCGGCCTCGTTCGTCTGCGTGGCGCGGGTGCGTGCGGTCTCGCGCACGGTCGCCCAGTTCGCGTGGAGCCACTCGCGGAACGGCTCGTACGGTGAGACAGTCGCGCCGTGGAATCCCGCCGCCGAGAACACGAGATTGGGCTGACGCTTCGCGGGCGGCAGCTCGTCGATCAGCGCGATCGTCGCCGGATCGGCGGCGACGCCGTGCGCCCACGCCTCGTAGCATGCCGACATGCCTCGCGCCTCCACATCGGCGAAGGCGGTGTACCGCTCGGCCGTCGGGGCACTGGAATCCATGCTCGAACGCATGCTGTCACGCTAGGTCCGACGACTAGGCTGGTCAATCGTGCAACGGCGCCACGAGCGCCGACGGAAGAGGGAGACGAACTTGCCAGGAGAGAACCTCACGAGGCTCGAGGCCGAGGAGCGCGCGTCGCTCGTGACCGTTCACGACTACGACGTCGTGCTCGACGTGACGACCGGTCCCGAGGTGTTCCGCAGTGCGACGACGGTGCGCTTCTCCGCAGTGGCGGGGGCCTCCACCTTCATCGATGCGATCACCGCGGCGGTGCACTCGGTGACCCTGAACGGTGTCTCGCTCGACCCTGCCGAGGTGAGCGACGGGGTGCGCATCCAGTTGCCCGACCTCGCCGCCGAGAACGAACTCGTCGTCGTGGCCGATGGCCGCTACATGCACACCGGCGAGGGCCTGCACCGCTTCGTCGACCCGGTCGACGGCGAGGCGTACCTCTACACGCAGTTCGAGGTGCCCGACTCCCGGCGGATGTTCGCCGTGTTCGAGCAGCCCGACCTGAAGGCGGCGTTCCGCTTCACGGTCACCGCCCCCGCGCACTGGGAGGTCGTGTCGAACTCCCCCACGCCCGAGCCGACCGCCGCCCACGAGGGCGCGATGACGTGGACGTTCGCGCCGACGCCGCGCATCTCGAGCTACATCACGGCGCTCGTCGCGGGCCCGTACGCCGTCGTCCGCGATGAGCTCACCAGTGCCGACGGCCGTGTCATCCCGCTCGGCGTCTTCAGCCGCAAGAGCCTCTCCGAGTTCCTCGACGCGGACTACATCTTCGAGAAGACCAAGCAGGGCTTCGAGTACTTCGAGCAGAAGTTCGGGGTTCCGTACCCGTTCGCGAAGTACGACCAGCTCTTCGTGCCGGAGTACAACGCGGGCGCGATGGAGAATGCCGGCGCGGTCACGTTCACCGAGGTCTACGTGTTCCGCTCGAAGGTCACGGATGCCGTGCGCGAGCGCCGCGTGGTCACGATCCTGCACGAGCTCGCGCACATGTGGTTCGGCGACCTGGTGACCATGAAGTGGTGGAACGACCTGTGGCTGAACGAGTCGTTCGCGGAGTGGGCGTCGACGATCGCCACCGCCGAGGCGACCGAGTGGACCGAGGCATGGACCACCTTCAACTCCATGGAGAAGAGCTGGGCCTATCGCCAGGACCAGCTCCCCTCGACCCACCCCGTGGTCGCGACCATCAACGACCTCGAAGACGTGCAGGTGAACTTCGACGGCATCACGTACGCCAAGGGCGGCTCCGTGCTGAAGCAGCTCGTCGCGTGGGTCGGCGTGGAGGCCTTCTTCCGGGGCGTCTCGGCCTACTTCGTGAAGCACCAGTGGGGCAACACGACGCTCGCCGACCTGCTGGCCGAGCTCGAGGCGGCGTCGGGCCGGGACCTCTCGGACTGGTCCCGCATCTGGCTCGAGACGGCCGGCGTCAACACCCTCCGTCCCGAGATCACGAGCGATGACGCCGGCCGGATCACCGCGTTCGCGGTGCTGCAGTCCGCTCCCGCGGACCATCCCACGATCCGCCCGCACCGCCTCGCGATCGGCTTCTACAACCTCAGGGACGGCAAGCTGGTCCGCGATCACCGGGTCGAGCTCGACATCGACGGCGAGCGCACCGAGATCCCCGAGCTGGTCGGCCTTCCCCGACCCGCCCTCGTGCTGTTGAACGACGACGACCTCGCCTACGCGAAGATCCGGCTCGACGATTCCTCGCACGGCGTGGCACTCGCCAACCTCTCGGAGATCGAGGACCCCCTCGCCCGTGCCCTCGTCTGGAGCTCGGTGTGGGATGCGACTCGCGACGCCGAGACCCGGGCGAGCGACTACCTCGCCCTCGTGCTGGGCAACATCGCGAGCGAGACGGAGTCGACCACGCTGCGCATCGTCCTCGCGAACGCCGTGCTCGCGGCGAGCGCGTATACGGCGCCCGAGCGCCGCGACGACGCGCGACGCACCCTCGCCGACGGGTTCTGGCGTCTCGCCCAGGAAGCCGAACCTGGCAGCGACGCGCAGTTCCAGTTCGTGATGAACTTCGCCACGATCGCGGAGGCGGGGTCCCACGTCGACGAGCTCGCGGCGCTGTACGACGGCTCGTTGACCCTCGAGGGACTCGAGATCGACACCGACCTCGGCTGGGAGCTGCTCATCGCGCTCGTGGCGGCCGGCCGCGCGGGCGAGGCCGAGATCGACGAGCGCCTCGCGAGCGACCGCACCGCGACGGGCCAGCAGTCGGCGGCGCACGCACGTGCGGCGATCCAGACGCTCGAGGGCAAGGAGCGCGCGTGGTCCTCGCTCATCGACGTCGACACCGCGACGAACACGGTCGTGCGTGAGACCGCCGAGGGGTTCCTCCGCGCGAGCGACCCGGCGCTGCTCGACGCCTTCGTCGACCGGTACTTCGAGATGCTGGAGCGCATCTGGGATGAGCGCAGCTACGCGATCGCCGAGAAGCTCGTCGACGGGCTCTACCCGTCACCGCTCGCGAACCGCGCCCTCGCCGACGCGAGCCGTGCCTGGCTCGAGTCGCACCCCGACGTGCCCGCGCTGCGCCGTCTCGTCGTCGAGCGTCTCGCCGGCATCGATCGGGCCCTCGCCGCGCAGGAGCGTGACGCGCAGGGCGCCTGAGCACCGGCGCCGCGGGGCGGCGGGAGTGGTACCGCGGTACCACTCCCCGCCGCCCCGAACCGTTCCCACGGCCGATGCGCGCGGGGGCGGGGCATCCGTAGCGTCGACGGCATGATCACCGCAGCAGGACTCACCAAACGGTACGGCGCGAAGACCGCCGTCGACGACATCAGCTTCATCGTTCAGCCGGGCCGTGTCACCGGGTTCCTCGGACCGAACGGTGCCGGGAAGTCCACCACGATGCGCCTCATCGTGGGTCTCGACCGGCCGACGAGCGGGCGGGTCACCGTCAACGGACGTGCCTTCGCCGAGCATCGTGCTCCCCTCCACGAAGTGGGTGCGCTGCTCGACGCCAAGGCCGTGCACACCGGCCGGACCGCCGAGAACCACCTTCTCGCGATGGCGGCGACCCACGGGATCGGCAGGCAGCGGGTGCGCGAGGTGATCGAGCTCACGGGGCTCGAATCCGTCGCGCGCAAGCGCGTCGGCGGCTTCTCACTCGGAATGGGCCAGCGGCTCGGCATCGCCGTCGCACTCCTCGGGGATCCTGCGACGCTGATCCTCGACGAGCCCGTGAACGGTCTCGACCCCGAGGGCGTGCTGTGGGTGCGCCGTCTCGTGCGGCACCTCGCATCCGAGGGCCGCACGGTCTTCCTCTCGTCGCATCTCATGAGCGAGATGGCGCTCACCGCCGACCATCTCGTCGTGCTCGGCCGGGGACGGATCATCACGGACGCCCCGGTCGCCGATGTCATCGCCGGTGGTACGCGCTCGAGCGTCCTCGTGCGCTCGCCCCACGCGTCCCGCCTGGCCGAAGTCCTCGCCGGTCCCGACATCGCCGTGATGCGCTCGGAGTCGGGCCTGCTCGAGGTCACCGGCATCGAGGCGGCCGGCATCGGCGACCTCGCCGCTGCGCACGGCCTCGCCATCCATGAACTCACCCCGCAGACCGCGTCGCTCGAGGAGGCCTACATGGCGCTCACGGCCGACGACGTCGAGTACCGTACGGAGGCCGTCCGATGACCGCGATCACCCCCGCCCCGCCTCAGCACGCCACCCCCGCGCGGGCATCCCGGCTCTCGTTCACCGGCGTGCTCCGTTCGGAGTGGATCAAGCTCCGCAGCCTCCGGTCGACCGTATGGTCGTATGGGATCGTCATCGCCATCTCGCTCGGCATGGCGCTCATCATGTCGCTCAGCATGGTCAACGGCATGAACGGAGGCGCGGATGCGGCGAGCGCGCCAGCCGACCAGCAGGCACGCTTCGTGGTGGAATCGTCGGTGTTCGGCGTGTACTTCGGCCAGCTCGTCGCCGCCGTGCTCGGCGTGCTCGTGATCAGCGGGGAGTACTCGACCGGCATGATCCGCTCCACGTTCACGGCGGTGCCGAAGCGGGTGCCCGCACTCGCGGCGAAGACCGTCGTCCTCTTCCTCGCGACCTACCTCGTCGGACTCGTCGCCACCGTCGGCGCGTTCTTCCTCTCCTCCGCGATGTTCGCCGCCATCGGCGTGACCGCGAGCCTCGCCGCGCCCGGCGTGTTCCTGCCGCTGCTCGGTGGAGCCCTCTACCTCGCACTCATCGCCGTCTTCTCCCTCGGGGTCGGAGCCATGCTGCGCAGCAGCGCCGGCGGGATCGCCGCGGTGCTCGGCCTCATCCTGCTCGTGCCCACCGTGCTGCAGATGATCCCAGCCGACTGGGCGCACGACGTCATCCCCTACCTGCTTCCGAGCGCCGGCATGGGCATGTTCACGACGACGACCGCGGTGGCCACCGCCGACGAGTTCGGTGTCTGGCTGAACCTCCTCATCGTGCTCGGCTGGGTGGGTGCCGCCATGGCCGGTGCCGCGGTGCTCGTCAGACGACGCGACGCGTAGAGTCCACTCCATGACCGAGGTGCAGCACGCCCCCGACCCGCCCATGGCGGTCGGGGGCGAGCTGCGCCTTCCGAAGGCGCCGGGCGTCGTACGCCGTTTCTGGGCACGGCATCCCCGACTGGCCGACGGGCTCATCGCCGGTGTGTACGTCGTGCCCACCCTCTTCGTCTGGGTGATCGCCGCGTCGACGCAGGCGCAACCGCCGCTCTGGCTCACGCTGGCGCACGTGGCGGCCGTCGGTGCCGCCGGGGCGGCGCTCCTGTTCCGCCGCACCAGACCGGGAGTCCTCCTCGCCGCAGGCTGGCTCACGTGCCTCGTCTCAGCACCGTCGGGCGCGCTCGACGCCGCGCCCATCCTGTTCGCGCTGTACGCCCTGGCGGTGTACCGGTCCCCCCGGTCGGCCTGGATCGGCCTCGCCATCTCGATCGGCGTCGGCGCCTCCAGCGCCTATTCCTCGACGTGGTATCGCACCGCGGCGGAATTGCGCCCGATCGGACCGGAGCCCTCCGGGATGTCGGTCGGCCTCGCCGTGTCCATGCTCATCGCGACCCTCATCGGCGTGACCGTCGGCAACCGCCGCCGCTACCTGGACGCCCTCATCGCGCGGGCGCACGACCTCGCCCGTGAGCGCGACCAGCAGGCGCAGCTCGCCGGCGCGATGGAGCGAGCTCGCATCGCCCGGGAGATGCACGACATCGTGTCGCACGGACTGACCGTCATGATCACCCTCGCCGAGGGCTCGGCCGCCACCGCAGCGCGCGATCCCGATCGCGCCGCCGACGCCATGCGGCACGTCGCCGAAGCCGGCCGGGACGCCCTGGGCGAGATGCGGCGCATGCTCGGGGTCCTCGCCGGGCCCGCGGATGCCGCGGCCGACCGCTCCCCGCAACCCGATGTCGCGGCGATTCCCGCGCTCGTCGCGGGCTTCCGCGAAGCAGGTCTGCCCGTGCGACTCACGACGTCGGGCTCGCGGATCACGGAACCCGCGTTGCAGCTCACGGTGTACCGCCTCGTCCAGGAGGGGCTCACGAACGCCTTGCGCCATGCCGAAGGGGCGCGGCGTGTCGATGTCGTGATCCGTCGCACGGAGGAGGCGGTGTCGGTGACCATCGACGACGATGCGAACGACCCGACCACCCGTATTCCCGGCGCAGGCCGGGGCCTCGCCGGCCTGCAGGAGCGCGTCGGCCTCTACGGAGGACTCCTCGAGGCCGGACCGCTCCCCCATGGCGGGTGGCGGCTGCAGGCCGTGCTTCGGGTCGCGTCCGACCAGTGGGAGCAGCAGGCATGAGCCAGCAGCCGACGAGCATCCGCGTCGCGATCGTCGACGACCAATCGCTCGTGCGCACCGGGTTCCGGATGATGCTCGAGGCCGAGCCCGACTTCGAGGTCGTGGGCGAGGCGGCGGACGGCGCGCAGGCCATCGGGCTCGCGCGGTCGACGTCCGTCGACGTCGTGCTCATGGACGTGCGGATGCCGGGGGTGGACGGCATCGCCGCCACGGCCGCCATCACTGCGAACCCCGCAGCGCCCCGCGTGATCGTGCTCACGACGTTCGACCTCGACGAATACGCGTTCGCCGCGATTCGCGCGGGCGCGAGCGGCTTCCTCCTGAAGGACGCCCGCCCGCACGAACTGGTCGCGGCGATCCGAACCGTGCACTCGGGAGAGGCGACGCTCGCCCCGCGCGTGACCCGACGGCTCATCGAGCTGTTCGCGGACGAGCTGCCGCCCGCGGCGGTGGCGTCCCAGGAGGCGCCGACGCTCCTCGATGCGCTCACCCCACGGGAACGCGAGATCCTCCTCGCCATCGCCGAGGGTCTGAACAACGGCGAGCTGGCGGCGCGCTTCGTCGTCTCCGAGTCCACGGTGAAGACCCATGTCGGTCGGCTCCTCCAGAAACTCGGGGCCCGGGACCGGGTTCACCTCGTGATCCTCGCCTACGAACACGGGCTGCTGCCGGCCGACGGGAAGGCGGGCGGCCGTCGCTAGGCTGGCTGGGCACGCCGACACGGAGGGTCCATCGATGCCAACTGCCAACCTCACGCGACTCGAGGCAGAGGCGCGCGCCGCGACGGTGAGTGCGCCCGAGTACGACGTCGTGCTCGACCTGACGGGAGAGGGCGACACCTTCACCTCCGAGACGGTGGCGCGATTCCGTGCGCACCCGGGCGCCGCGACATTCATCGAGTCGACGATGCTCGAGGTACGCGACGTCGTGCTCAACGGCCGAGCCCTCGATCCCGCCGAGGTCGTCGCCGACGGACGCATCCTCCTGGCCGACCTCGAGGCCGAGAACGAGTTGCGGGTGCGCTCCGTGCGCGAGTACACCAACACCGGCGAGGGCCTCCACCGCTTCATCGACCCGGTCGACGGTGAGACCTACCTCTACACCGAGTTCGCCGTCGCCGAGGCGAACCGGGTCTTCGCGGTGTTCGACCAGCCCGACCTGAAGGCCGGCGTCCGCTTCACGGTCACGGCTCCGGCCCACTGGCAGGTGCTGAGCAATGCCCCCACTCCGGTGCCCGCGGCGGCCTCGTCGGGTCCTGCCACGGCTCCGATGACGTGGGCGTTCGAGACCGGACCGGTCATCTCCAGCTACATCGTCGCGATCATCGCGGGGCCGTACTCGCAGTGGCGGGACTCCGCTCGCAGCATCGACGGGCGCGACGTGCCGCTCGGTCTCTTCACCCGCGCGTCGCTCGCGCGGTACGCCGAGCCCGAGGTCATGTTCGAGACCGTGCGAGCCGGGCTCGCGTTCTACGAGCAGGCCTTCGGCGTCCCCTACCCCTACGGGAAGTACGACCAGATCTTCGTGCCCGAGTACAACTGGGGGGCGATGGAGAACGTCGGCGCGGTCACGTTCAACGAGTCCTACCTCTTCCGCTCCCGCGTGTCCGACGCCCGCCGCGAGCAGCGCGCGATCGTCATCCTGCACGAACTCAGCCACATGTGGTTCGGCAACTCCGTGACCATGCGCTGGTGGAACGACCTCTGGCTGAACGAGTCGTTCGCGACATGGGCCTCGACCCTCGCGACCTCGCAGGTGACCGAGTTCACCGGCGTCTGGGCGACGTTCGCGAGCGACGAGAAGACCCACGCCGCGGAGCAGGACCAGTTGCCGACGACGCATCCCATCGTGGCCCCGATCGAGGACCTCGCCGACGTCGAGGTCAACTTCGACGCGATCACGTACGACAAGGGCGCATCGGTGCTGAAGCAACTCGTCGCATGGGTCGGCCTCGACGCCTTCCAGCGCGGTGTCGGCGCGTACCTCGCGGCGCACTCCGGCGGGAACGCCACGCTGCGCGACCTCCTCGACGAGCTGGAGCGGGCCAGCGGCCGGGAGCTCACCCGGTGGTCGGAGCTCTGGCTCGAGACCGCGGGGGTCAACACCCTCCGTGCGGTGACGGACACGGATGCCGCGGGCGTGATCACCGCCGCGCGCATCGAGCAGACGGCGGCACCGACGCATCCGACCCTCCGTCCCCACCGTCTCGCGATCGGGTGCTACTCGAGCGACGAGCAGGGCGCGCTCGTGCGCACCCACCGGATCGAGCTCGACGTCGACGGCGCCGACACGCCGGTGCCGGGCCTCGTCGGCGTCCGGCGACCCGAGCTGCTGCTCGTGAACGACGACGACCTCACGTTCGCCAAGGTACGGCTCGACCGGCCCTCGTTCGAGACCGCCGTGACGCGGCTGGCGGACATGGCGGACCCGGTGGCTCGTGCGGTCGTCCTCGGCTCCGCGTGGGACGCGGTTCGCGACGCGGAACTCCCGGCCGCCGCGTTCGTTCGCCTCGTACTCGGCAGCGTCGGCCACGAGACGCAATCGTCGGCGCGTGGGCTCTCGCTCTCGCGGCTCGAGCTCGCCATCGGACGCTACCTCGCCGACGATCACCGGAGCGCCGTCTCGGCCGAGACCGGCGACGCCGTGTGGGCGCTCGCAGAGCTCGCCCCGCCGGGTTCGGACGCCCAGCTCCAGTTCGCCAAGGCGTTCATCAGGTCGGCGGCCACCCAGGCGCACGCGGAGCTGCTCGGGAGCCTGCTCGACGGGTCCCTCCGGCTCGACGGGCTCGAGATCGACCTCGACCTTCGCTGGGAGCTCGTCATCGCCCGCAGCGCGCTGAACGCCGGCTCCGAAGCGGAGATCGAGAGCGCCCTCGCCGCCGACGACACCGCCAAGGGCCGCCAACTGGCCGAGACGGCGCGAGCCGCCCGGCCTGATCAGGCGGTGAAGGATGCGGCGTGGCGGCGCGTGGCGACCGACCGGGGACTCTCGAACGACCTCGCTCGGGCGATCGCCGAGGGCTGGCGTCGCACGACGGCGCCCGAACTGCTCGCGTCGACGGTGACGGACTACTTCGCGATGCTGCAGCAGGTCTGGTCGGAGCGGAGCTTCACGATGGCCTCCCTCATCGTGTCGCGGCTCTTCCCCGCTCCGCTCGTCGACGCCGAGCTCGCCGCGCTGACGCGCGACTGGCTCGCCGCCAACCCGGGCCCCGCGCCCCTGCACCGGCTCGTCTCGGAGCAGCTCGCCGAGCTCGAACGCGCACTCGCCGCACGCGCCCGCGATGCCAGCGAGCTCACGGTTCCGGCTCACTAGACTCTCGAACCATGTCCGTACCCGCTGCCGCCTCGTCCTCCGAGGATCCGTCGACGCCGGTGAGCATCGACTTCTGGACCGGCGTGGCGCGATTCTGGGCCGAGAACTGGGACGACATCGTCGGCAACCTCGTCTCGATCGTGATCATCGTCGCGGTCGCGTTCCTCATCCGCTGGCTCCTGCACTTCGTGATCGAGCGCGTCGTCAGCCGCATCGTCTCGGGGGTGAAGCGGAAGCAGGACGTGACCGACACGCAGGCCCTGCAGGCCTCGCCGCTCGCGGCCGTGCGCCTCGTGCAGCGGACGAGGACGCTCGGCACGCTCCTGCGCAACGTGGTCAACGTCACGCTCTTCATCGTCGTGACGCTGATGATCGTCGGGGTGATCGACGCGTCGATCCTCGGCTCCTTCGCGCTCCTCTCGGCGGCGATCGGCGCCGGTCTCGGCTTCGGCGCGCAGAACATCGTGAAGGACGTGCTCAACGGGCTCTTCATGGTCGTGGAGGACCAGCTCGGCGTGGGCGACGTCGTGGACCTCGGACCTGCGACGGGCATCGTCGAGGAGGTGCAGATCCGCATCACGAAGGTGCGCGACGTCAACGGCACCCTCTGGTTCGTCCGCAACGGCGAGATCCTGCGCGTCGGGAACATGTCGCAGGGCTGGGCGCGCGTCATCCTCGACCTCACCGTGCCCTACGAGGCCGACGTCGAGGCCGTCGAGGCCGAGATGCTGCGAGCGGCCACCGAGCTCGCGCACTCGAGCAAGTGGCGCTCCCGCGTGCTCGAGAAGCCGGAGGTCTGGGGTCTCGAGTCGATCTCCGCCGACGCGATGGTCCTCCGCATCGTGATGAAGGTCCGCACCTCCGCGAAGGACGACATCGCACGCGCGCTGCGGATGCGTCTCAAGTCGGCGCTCGACGCCATGGACGTGAAGCTCCCCGGCCTCAACAGCGTCGTCCTCACGGGCTTCGACGGCGCCACGCGGGTGAAGGGCGCGAAACCCCCGAAGACCGCTCCGAGCTCCGTCATCGACGAGTCGGACGCCACAGCGAGGACGGCGAAACCGCCCCGGGCGCCTCGCGCCCCGAAACCGCCGACCACGGGAGGAACCGAGTGAACGACATCCGCGATCCCGCAGCATCCGGAGCACCGGTGCCCGCTCCCGGCGCATCGGCGCCGGTCCCTGCGGCTGGGATCCCCCTGCGCGGCAGCGAGCACGGCGCAGCGCTCGGCCCGTCGTTCTACGAGACCGTCGGGGGTCGGGACACGTTCGCCCGCCTCGTGGCGGAGTTCTACCGCCGCGTCGCCGACGATCCGGTGCTGCGTCCGATGTACCCGGAAGAGGACCTCGCCCCGGCCGCCGAGCGCCTCACCATGTTCCTCGAGCAGTACTGGGGCGGTCCCGGCACGTACAGCGAACAGCGCGGGCATCCGCGTCTGCGAATGCGGCACCAGCCGTTCAAGGTGAACCCCGACGCCCGCGACCGGTGGCTCGCGCACATGCGAGCCGCGGTCGACACGCTCGAGCTGCCGCCCCTCGCCGAGGAGACGCTGTGGGACTACCTCCAGCGAGCGGCGTTCGCGATGGTGAACACGTTCGAGGAGTGAGCGCGCCGCACCGGGCCGGCACAGCGGTCCGGACGTCGGGGCGTCACGCCTTCAGGGTCCACGGCTTCTGTCGCACGAGCACGTGCCCGCGGCGGGTCGTGAGCCTCGTCCACGGTCCCGTCTCGAACAGCCGAACGGCGTCGTCGCCGAGGAAGCCGAGGCTGTAGGCGCCGAACGCCGCACCCGTCGGCACGTACTCGAGGTTCGGGATGCCGCGCCCCCACACCTCGGAGCGCACGCGCTGCACGAGCTGCTCCCCGGTGCCGGTGGGGATGGCCTCCGCCACCTCCTCGATGCCGGCGCGAGCGGCGGACTCGAGCGTCGCGGCATCCGTCTCACCGAGCGGGCGCCACCCGCCGCGAGGCGGGGAGATGCCCGCCCAGGTGACGGTGTTGACCTCGGGCGGTCGCGTCATCGTCACGGGGCGCGACTCGTCGTCGTCGCCGAGTTCGCCGCGCGCCCGCACGATCCGCTCCACGAGCGAGCGCATCGGCACGACCGCGTCGAAGTCGTCGGTCTCGAACAGTGCGAACGTACGCAGTCCGAGCACGGTGGGACTCTCGTCGAGGATGCCTCGTGGATACAGGATCGCCGTGTACACGGCCAGGATGCCCGATCCGGCGACGAGACGCACCGAACCGTCCTCGACACGCCCGGCGCGCTGCAGGTAGGTGTGCAGGTCGCCGAGCGAGAGGCTGTCCGCGAGCGTGAGTTGTTGAACCATCTGCTGTCTAAACTAGCAAGGGAGCGGCGTCGCCCCGGGCGACTCGCTTCCCGCCGACGTCCGCGCGGCCGACGCGTTCCCGCTCGAACGACACGGAGGAAGCATGAACGGCCCCATCGACGGCCTGCTGAGCACGTTGGATCTCACGGACACCGGCGCGCGCACCTCGGAGGACATCTTCACCGGGCCCTCGCAGTGGATGCCGCTGGGCCGCGTCTTCGGCGGGCAGGTGCTCGCGCAGTCGATCATCGCCGCGTACCACACGGTCCCCGAGGACCGGGCGATCCACTCGATGCACGCGTACTTCCTCCGGCCCGGGGATGTGCAGCATCCCATCACCTTCGCGGTCGACCGCATCCACGACGGGCGTTCGTTCTCCACACGACGCACGCAGGCCTTCCAGAACGGGGAGCCGATCCTCTCGCTGATCGCCTCGTTCCAGACCGAGGACGAGGGCGTCGAGCACCAGGTCGAGATGCCGGGTGACCTGCCGGACCCCGAGAGCCTGCCGACGACGGCCGAGGTGCTCGGGCGGTTCGACCACGACATCGCGCGGTACTGGTCCAACGAGCGCGCCTTCGATGTGCGCCACATCCCATCCCCCGTCTACCTCCGCGTCGACGGCGAACGGGTGCCGCGACAGGCGGTGTGGATGAAGGCGTTCGGGCGGCTGCCGGACGACCCGAAGCAGCATCGCGCCGCGCTCGCGTATGCGAGCGACTACTCGATCCTCGAGCCGATCATGCGGGCGCACGGGGTGGCCTGGGCCACGCCGGGCCTGAAGGTGGCCAGCCTCGACCACGCCATGTGGTGGCACCGCGACGTGCGGGTCGACGAATGGCTGCTCTTCGTGCAGGAGTCCCCGTCGGCCAGTGGAGGACGAGGGCTCTCGCTCGGGCGCATCTACACGCGCGACGGCGCCCTCGTCGCGAGCGTCGCCCAGGAGGGCATGGTGCGGGTTCCGCAGCCGGACGCACCGACTGAGTGAAGCCTGTGGGTCTCGCGTCCACGCCGCCCGGTCACCCAGAATGACATGCAGGGGTACTGGGCCCCGGATCGATGATCGAACGAGAGCGACGGTGCGATGACGGATGCCGCAGAACTGACCAGACGTACGGTGCTGGCACTCGGGTCGACGAGCGCGGTCGGCGGCGCGCTCGCGCTCGCCGGGTGCGCCCCGTCCCAAGAAGCGCCAGCATCGCCGGAGGCGAGCGCTTCCCTCGACCCGTCAGCCGACCCCACCGACTCCCCCGCCGCGACGACATCCCCCGACGCTCCCGCCCTCGGCGGGGACATCGCGGCGCTCGCGGACGTGCCCGTCGGCGGCAGCATCGATGCGACGATCGACGGCCAGCCGGCACTCATCGCCCAGCCGACGGCCGGGACCGTCGTCGCCTTCAGCGCCATCTGCACCCACCAGCAGTGCGTGGTCGCCGCAGCGGGCGCGGAGTTCCACTGCCCCTGCCACGGTTCGATGTTCGATGCCGCAACGGGTGACGTGCTGAACGGGCCGGCCCTCGAGCCGCTCTCGGCGATTCCCGTGGCAGTGGCGGGCGACCGCATCGTGGCGGCCTCCTGAGATGGAGGGCGTCGACTACACGTTCGCGGGGTTGCCGCTGCACGTGCTGCTCGTGCACGTGGTCGTCGTCATGACACCGGCCGTGGGTCTGGCTCTGGTGGTGATCGCCGCGTGGCCGGCCGCGCGTCGCGTGCTCTGGGTACCCGTCCTGCTCGCCGCCGCTGCGCTGCTCCCCGTCGGGCTCGTGACCATCGAAGCCGGCAAATGGCTCGAACAGCGCGTACCGCCCGCTCCGCTCATCCAAGCGCATACGGCTCAGGGCGAGGACATCCTGCCGTGGCTCGTCGGGCTGCTCGTCGTGGCCGTGCTCGCCGCGGCCTGGGCTGTCGCGGAGCTCGTCGCCCGACGGCGTCCGTTCCGCGACGGGGCCGATCCGTCCCGGGCGGGACTGCCCCGAGGCGCGGTCCTCGCGGCCAGCGTCCTGCTCGCCCTGGCGGCGGTCGCGACCAGCATCGGTTCGACGTGGACGCTCGTGCAGATCGGGGAATCCGGGACTCGAGCCGTGTGGGAGGGCTCGTTCAGCGACGATCCGCTGGAGCGCTGACGACGGGCGGCGGTGCTCGACGGCGGAGCGCATCGCCGGGCGGCGGCGTCCACCGTACGACGTCGCTCAGCGCCGGCGGAAGTCGACCGGTTCGCCGAGGTAGGGTTCCCAGGCCTCCCGCTCACGATCGTCGATGCGCCGGGGACGCTCGGTCGCCGTGTCGATCAGCACGATCGTGGTGCTCGCGCGCGTGTAGAGCACGCGCGGCTCGACCAGGCGTGGCGAATAGACCTCGTAGCACACCTCGAGGCTGGCTCCGCCGATGTGACCGATCCAGAGCTCGATGTCGAGCGGCTGGCGCTGGTATGGGATCGGCGCCAGGTACTCGACCTCCTGCCGTGCGATGAGGGTGATCGTCGTCGCCCCGGGCGTCGCGTCGATGACGGCCGTGGAGGCGCCGGCGGCATGTTCTGCCGTATCGCCGTTCACCCAGAACGCCTGGATGCGAGCCTCCTCGAGGAGGCTCAGCATCCGGGCGTTGTTCACGTGGCCGTACGCGTCGAGGTCGGACCAGCGAAGCGGCGTGGGCACGTGCAGTCGCACGTCAGTCCCTCGTGAGCTTGCGATACGCCGAGCGGTGCGGCTTCGCGGCGTCGGGGCCGAGCCGCTCGATCTTGTTGGCCTCGTAGGACTCGAAGTTCCCCTCGAACCAGTGCCAGTAGGAGGGCCGCTCGTCGGTGCCCTCGTAGGCCAGGATGTGCGTCGCGATCCGGTCGAGGAACCACCGGTCGTGGGTGATGACCACCGCGCATCCCGGGAACTCGAGGAGGGCGTTCTCGAGGCTCGAGAGGGTCTCGACGTCGAGGTCGTTGGTCGGCTCGTCGAGCAGGAGGAGGTTGCCGCCCTGCTTCAGCGTGAGCGCGAGGTTCAGGCGGTTCCGCTCACCGCCCGAGAGCACGCCCGCCGGCTTCTGCTGGTCGGGTCCCTTGAAGCCGAAGGTGGAGACGTACGCCCGACTCGGAACCTCGGTCCTGCCCACCTGGATGTAGTCGAGTCCGTCGGAGACGACCTCCCACAGCGTCTTCTTGGGATCGATGCCGCCGCGCGACTGGTCGACGTAGGAGATGTCGACGGTCTCGCCGACCTTGAGCTCGCCCCCGTCGAGCGGCTCGAGTCCGACGATGGTCTTGAACAGGGTCGTCTTGCCCACGCCGTTCGGGCCGATGATGCCGACGATGCCGTTGCGCGGCAGTGAGAAGCTCAGCCCGTCGATGAGCGTGCGATCGCCGAAGCCCTTCGTGAGGTTCTTCGCCTCGAGCACGAGCTGACCGAGACGAGGGCCCGGCGGGATCTGGATCTCCTCGAAGTCGAGCTTCCGCGTGCGTTCCGCCTCGGCGGCCATCTCCTCGTACCGTGCCAGCCGCGCCTTCGACTTCGCCTGGCGGCCCTTCGCGTTGGAGCGGACCCAGTCGAGCTCTTCCGCGAGGCGCTTGGCGAGCTTCGCGTCCTTCTTGCCCTGGACGGTGAGCCGTTCCTGCTTCTTCTCGAGGTAGGTCGAGTAGTTGCCCTCGTACGGGTAGAGGCGGCCGCGGTCGACCTCGCAGATCCACTCCGCGACGTGGTCCAGGAAGTACCGGTCGTGGGTCACGGCGAGCACGGCGCCGGGGTACTTCGCGAGGTGCTGCTCGAGCCAGAGCACGCTCTCGGCGTCGAGGTGGTTGGTGGGCTCGTCGAGCAGCAGGAGATCGGGTTTCTGCAGCAGGAGCTTGCAGAGCGCGACGCGGCGCTTCTCACCGCCCGAGAGCACGGCGACCTGCTCGTCGCCCGGCGGGCAGCGCAGGGCGTCCATCGCCTGGTCGAGCTGTGAGTCGAGGTCCCACGCATCGGCGGCGTCGATCGCCTCCTGCAGCGTGCCCATCTCGGCCAGCAGCGCGTCGAAGTCGGCGTCGGGTTCGGCCATCGCCAGCGAGATCTCGTTGAAGCGGTCGAGCTTCGCCTTGATCGGTCCGACGCCCTCCTGCACGTTCTCGAGCACCGTCTTCGACTCGTCGAGCACCGGCTCCTGCATGAGGATGCCGACCGAGTAGCCGGGGAACAGCCGCGCCTCACCGTTCGAGGGCTGGTCGAGCCCGGCCATGATCTTCAGGATCGTGGACTTCCCGGCTCCGTTGGGCCCGACGACGCCGATCTTGGCGCCCGGGAGGAACGCCATCGTCACGTCGTCGAGGATGACCTTGTCGCCGACCGCCTTGCGGGCGCGCACCATCGAGTAAATGTATTCCGCCATGTCGCCTACCAGTCTATGGGGCGCGTCTCGCCGACGAGACAGCCGCCACTGCCGAGTGCGGGGCGCACCGCGCTGTGGTAGCCGCCCGACGCCGGGCCGTACTGCCCGATGAGGCACTCGCCCTGGAAGAGCACCGCGAACTGGAGCGAGTCGGCCTGCAGGTCGACCGTCGTGCGATCGGCGGTGACCTCCATCTGCGACTTGTCGAATCCTGCTGCGACGAGCGCATCGATGAAGTCCCGCCCGGCGGCCGACTCGTTCGCCGCGATCACCGCGAGGTTCACCGAATCGAAGTAGGCGAGGTTCTCACCGGCGGAGAGTTCGGGCCGCAGCACCGGAGCCGCGGAAGGGCTCGGCGCGGGTGCAGCGGACGACGGCGGCGCGCCGGTGGGTACCGGCGACGCGCTCGGCGAGGGGGCGCCCGTGCAGCCGGCGATGCCGACGAGGATCGCGGCCCCGGCGAGCGCCAGGACCGCGTTGGTAGCCGAGTTGCCCGCCATCGTTCCCCTGTTCCGGGCCGGCTCGGGGCCGCCCTCGCCGAGTCTATGCGGTCGGCCGCAGCCTCGGCCGGGCGGACCCCTCGCGTCAGAGGGCCACGTCGAACCGCGACACCCCGTCGGCATCGGCAGCGTCGAGCGTGCGGTCTGGAACCTCGGATGCCTCGGCGATGTCGCTCGCCGAACCGCCGGCCGTCGCCGCCACGCCGGGCCACCCCACGGTGTCGTCGGCAGCATCCGCGTCGACGATGGAGGGTTCGCCTGCGGCATCGCGCGCCATTCGCACCTTGGTCAGCGACGTCGTACCCCATGCGAGATCGTGCCCGATGGAATCGGCCTCGATCTCGATCGCCGTGCCGGACTTCTCGCCGCTCTCCCACGCACGCAGGCGCAGCCGGCCGTGCACGACGACGCGCTCGCCCTTCTTCACGGACGCCGCGGTGTTGTGGGCCAACTGCCGGAAGCCCGAGACCGTGTACCAGTTCGTCTCCCCGTCCTCCCATGAGCCCTTGGCGCGATCGAAGTACCGTCGTGTCGATGCGAGCCGGAACGACGTGATCGCCAGTCCCTGGGTCGTCACGTGCAGTCGCGGGTCGCTGCCCACCACGCCCGCAACGGTGATGGTGTCGGTCATCTGCCTCTCCTCGTTCGAAGCGCCGTCGCGGATCGACGGCTCGCGGCATCCGGGGCTGCTCGTGCCGGATCAGTCCCCGGATGCCGCGTCGCACCAGCATCTCGCCGGTGTCACGTCGCAACGGTGTGATGGCGCCCGCCCGTGCACACCACGCGAGCGCGCAGCGATGTGGAGGAGGAGTGGCTCAGGCCAGCACGTAGTCGGCGTACGAGCGGCGGATCTTGTTCACCTTCGGCAGCGCGACCGCGAGGCAGTATCCCTGGCCCGGATTCTTGGCGAAGAAGTCCTGGTGGTACTCCTCGGCGTCGAAGAACACGCCGAGGGGCTCGATCGCCGTGACGATCTCGCCGGGCCACCATTCGGCCGCTCGGTCGCGCGCCGCCTCGAAGCGTTCGCGCTGCGCATCGTCCGCCGGGAACATCGCCGATCGGTACTGGGTGCCGATGTCGCCGCCCTGGCGGTTGAGCTGCGTCGGGTCGTGCAGGGTGAAGAAGACGTCGAGGATCACCTCGCGAGGGATGACCTCGGGATCGAACTCGACGCGCACCGCCTCGGCATGGCCGGTCGTCCCCGTGCAGACGGCCTCGTAGCTCGGATGCGGCACGGTGCCGCCCGTGTAGCCCGAGACGACGTCGTGCACGCCGCGAAGCGTGCGGTAGACCGCATCCAGACACCAGAAGCAGCCTCCGGCGAGAACGTAGCTTTCCATCGCCCTAGAGTAACGGCATGACCTTCGTCGCCTCCTCCGAACGATACGACCACATGCGCTACAACCGAGTCGGTCGCAGCGGCCTCAAGCTCCCGGCCCTCTCGCTCGGACTCTGGCACAACTTCGGACACGAGCGCTCGCTCGACACCCAGCGTGCGATCCTCCGCCGCGCGTTCGACCTCGGCGTCACGCACTTCGACCTGGCGAACAACTACGGTCCCCCTCCGGGCAGCGCCGAGGAGAACTTCGGGCGGATCCTCGCCGGCGACCTGAAGCCGTACCGCGATGAGCTCATCGTGTCGTCGAAGGCGGGCTACGACATGTGGCCCGGCCCGTACGGGGACTTCGGGTCGCGGAAGTACCTCCTCGCCTCGCTCGACCAGAGCCTCGGACGTCTCGGGCTCGACTACGTCGACATCTTCTACTCGCACCGCCCCGATCCCGAGACGCCCGTCGAGGAGACGATGGGTGCACTCGCGAGCGCCGTCCGGCAGGGCAAGGCGCTCTACGTCGGCATCTCGAACTACGATCCCACGCAGACCCGGGCCGCCGCCGCGGCGCTCGCGGCCGAGGGAGTGCCGCTGCTCATCCACCAGCCGCGCTACTCGATGTTCGACCGACACATCGAGGACGGACTCTTCCCGGCGCTCGAGGAGGTCGGGGCTGCGAGCATCGTGTTCTCGCCGCTCGCGCAGGGGCTCCTCACCGATCGTTACCTCTCCGGCGACGTCCCGAGCGATTCGCGCGCCGCGACGAGCCGGTTCCTCTCGGCGGAGACGATCAGTCCCCAGTACCTCGAGCGCGTCCGGGGACTGGATGCCATCGCGAAGGAACGAGGGCAGACGATCGCGCAACTCGCGCTCGCGTGGGTGCTGCGCCAGCCCCTCGTGGCCAGCGCCCTCATCGGCGCGTCGAGCGTCGCACAACTGGAACAGAACGTCGCCGCCCTGGACGCCCCGGCGCTGAGCGCCGAGGAGATCGAGCGGATCGAGCCGTTCGCGGCGCACGGCACCGCCCTCACCTGAGCTGCACCCCTCTCGGCCGCCGCTGTCGGTGGTGCGTCCTAGCGTGAGCACACACGCAGGGCCGGCTGCACCACGAGAGGAGCGCCATGACGACCACTCTGCTCGCACCGATCCGCGAGTCCTTCCCCGCCGTTCCGGCGGGCCTCACCATCGCGCCGGTGGCGCCGGCGCTCTGGCGGGTTTCGCGTCCCGACGGTGCCGTACTCGGACACATCGAGCGACGTGGCACGGGCGGGCCCTACGCGGCCCGGCGTCTCGTGAGCGGCGGCGTCCGCTGGATGGAGCTCGGTGAGTTCTGGTCGCCCGGGGACGCCGCCGACTGCTTCAGGTGACCGACGCCCTCGTCCGGCGGCGACCATGCGGGCACGCCGATGCGCCTCACGGCTGAGTGCACGGGTCGGCGATAGCCTGCGTCCATGCAGTTGTGGAATGACCTCATCGCCTGGCTCACCTCGAACGCCGCGCGGCCCACCGTGCTCGCCGCGGCGGTGCTCTTCGTCGCCATGCTCGCCGCGGGCCTGCTCGCGGCGTGGATCGCGAGCGCCGCGATCCGTCGCGTCGTGGCGCAGCGCGACCGCGAGGCCCGGACTGCGGCGGTCGCCGCGCTCGTGGACGCCGCCACCGAGGCATCCGTCTGGAACTCCCTGACACCCCAGGAGCAGGTGCTCGCCGACCGCGCCGTGGGCCAGGCCGACATCCTCGTGCGGCTGCTTCCCATCAAGGGGTCGGATGTCGCAGCGAACTGGGCCGCCCACCAGCTGCATGAACTCAAGCGCGCCTCCGCGACCTTCGGCTACCAGCTCGACCCCGCGGTCAGCGAATTCCGGGACCGGCTCCTCGAGTGGCAGCGGCGCCCCTCGCGTACCCGCAAGCAGTTCCAGAACGACCTCGCGCGCTGGCGCGCCCAGCGCCAGGAGCCCGAGCAGGTCGCCGTCGCCGCCCAGGACGCCTGGGTGGCGGAGCAGCACCATGAGCGCTACCAGCCCGCCGCCGCGCTCGTGTCGGACAGCCCCACGGCGCCGTCCCCCACCCTCGACGACGCGCGCGCCTGAGCGTCCGCCGGACACGCCGTCGTCGTCAGATCCACCAGTCGTCGAACATCGACACCGGCACGGTGCGCTTGTGGCGCGACTGCAGGAAGCGCGCCTCGATGCGCTCGGCCACCGCTGAGTCGACCTTCTCGCCCTCCAGGTACGCGTCGATGTCCTGATAGCGGAGCCCGAGGTTCGCCTCGTCGGACTGCCCGGGGTCGTCGTCGAGCAGATCGGCGGTCGGCTCCTTGAGGTAGAGCCGCTCCGGGGCGCCGAGCTCGCGCATCATCGCCCGACCCTGGCGCTTCGTGAGTCCCGTGAGCGGGAGGATGTCGGCGCCGCCGTCGCCGTACTTGGTGAAGAAGCCGGTCACCGCCTCGGCGGCGTGGTCGGTTCCGACCACGAGCAACGCCGCCTCGCCGGCGATCGCGTATTGCGCGATCATCCGCATGCGTGCCTTCACGTTGCCCTTCCCGAAGTCGCTGATCGCGGCTCCGGTGGCGTCGGCGTAGTCCTGCGCGAACCCGTCGACGCCGTGTCGGATGTTGAACGAGATCGTCTCCTGGGGGTCGATGAACTGCAGCGCCAGTTGCGCGTCCTCCTCGTCGCGCTGGACTCCGTAGGGAAGGCGGACTGCGACGAACCGCGCGCTCTCGCCCTCCTCCCCGAGTTCTGCGACCGCGAGACGGCACAGTCGCCCGGCGAGCGACGAATCCTGTCCTCCGCTGATGCCGAGGATGAACCCGCCGGCACCGGTGGTGCGCAGGTATGCCTTGAGGAAGTCGATGCGGGAGCGCACCTGTTCCGCGGGGTCGATGACAGGGGTGACGTGCAGTTCCTCGATGATCTTCGCTTGGAGCTCGCGCATGACACGACGATACCGCCGCTCCGTTTCGGGGGCGAACCGCCCGATCCGCTCGCACCCCGGCGGGCCCGGCCGGGGAACTCCGTCGCTCCGATACGATTCCGGCAGGGCGCACGCGGCGCGGGCGGAGGCAGGTCATCGTGGACTACTCGATCGGCACGCTGATCCTCATTCCGGCGATCGCGGTCGCCGCTCCCCTGCTGGTGCGGGCGCTGGGCCGATGGGTGGCGATCCCGCTCGTCGTCTTCGAGATCGTGCTCGGGCTCCTCCTCGGTCCTGCGGTGCTCGACTGGATCCGGCCGGACGACTTCGCCGAGTTCCTCTCCGACTTCGGGCTGGCGATGCTCTTCTTCCTGGCCGGCAACGAGATCGACCTTCGCACGACGCGTGGCCGGCCGCTCACGCGCGCGGCGATCGGATGGCTCGTCTCGCTCGCCGCGGGCACCGGCATCGCCACGCTGTTCGCGCCCGACCTTCCGGCCGCCGCCTTCATCGGCATCGCGCTCACGTCCACCGCACTCGGCACGATCATGCCCGTGCTGCGGGACTCCGGGGAGCTCAGGACGCCGTTCGGCGTCGCCGTCATCGCCGTCGGCGCCGTCGGCGAGTTCGGCCCGCTCCTTGCGATCTCGTTGTTCCTCAGCGGCCGCTCGCCACTCGTCGCTGCGCTCGTGCTCGTCGCCTTCGCACTCGTCGCCGGCCTCGCGTTGTGGCTCGCCGCGCGAGGCACCGGTCGACCCCTGCATCGGGTGATCACGGCGACGTTGCACACGAGCGGGCAGTTCGGCGTGCGGCTCGTCGTGCTCGTGCTCGTGGCGCTCGTGTCGCTGAGCCTCGTGCTCGACCTCGACATGCTGCTCGGGGCGTTCACCGCGGGAGTGCTGTACCGCCTGCTGCTCTCGGGCGCTCCCGCTCGTGACGTCGAGATCATCGAGGGGAAGATCGAGGCGCTCGGTTACGGATTCCTCGTCCCGATCTTCTTCATCTACACCGGGGTCACGTTCGACCTCGCGTCGCTCGTGTCGGACCTCGCGACGCTCGTCCTCCTTCCGGCCTTCCTCCTGCTCCTCCTCATCGTGCGCGGCGTGCCTTCGATGCTCGCTGCGCCGCCCGGATCGAGCCACCGCGACGTCGCGGCGACAGCGCTCTTCGGCGCGACGGGCCTTCCGATCATCGTCGCGGTCACGGCGATCGGCGTCGATGCCGGCGATCTGCCGAGCGGCACAGCGGCGGCGCTCGTCGGCGCGGGGATGCTCTCGGTGCTCTGCTTCCCACTCGTCGCGCTCCTCCTGCGGCAGCGACCGGACGGCGCCGACCGCGAGCCCGAGGTCCCCGCGAACGGGACGGCGAAGGACTGAGCGGACCGGCCGTCCTGCTGCAACGGGCCGCCCGTCGCCCGCCCGGTATGCTTGCGGGGTCGGCCCCCGTAGCTCAGCGGATAGAGCAGCAGCCTTCTAATCTGTCGGTCGCAGGTTCGATTCCTGCCGGGGGCACCTCCGTGGCGGTGGCCACCGGAGCGGGCCCCGTCCACGGCGTCGGCCCCGCACGCTGTCGGGGAGCCCCGGTAGACTCGGCGCATGGCAACCCCGAGCGACCGACTGGTCTGGATCGACTGCGAGATGACCGGACTCGACCTCGAGGTCGACGAGCTCGTCGAGATCGCCGTGATCATCACCGATTACGATCTGAATCCGATCGATGCCGGCCTCAGCATCGTGATCAAGCCCGACGCGAGCGCCCTGGAGTCGATGGGCGAGTTCGTCCGGGCGATGCACACCGAGTCGGGACTCATCGAGGAGATCCCGAACGGCGTGAGCGTGGCGGAGGCCGAGTACGAAGTGCTCGAGTACGTGCTGAAGCACGTTCCCGACGAGCAGAAGGCACCGCTCGCCGGCAACTCGATCGGCACCGATCGCGCCTTCCTGGCCAAGTACATGCCCCGCCTCGATTCGCATCTCCACTACCGCAACGTCGACGTCTCCTCCATCAAGGAGCTCGCCAAGCGCTGGTTCCCCCGTGCGTACTTCAACTCCCCCGCGAAGAACGGCGGCCATCGGGCACTGGCCGACATCCTCGAGTCGATCCGTGAGCTCAACTACTA
>JAPSJU010000115.1 GCA_031178025.1 Agromyces sp.
CCACCCGCGGACGCATCAACGACGCGCCCCTCTACATCGACGACTCCCCGAACATGACGCTCGTCGAGATCCGCGCGAAGTGCCGGAGGCTGAAGCAGCGGGTCGGGCTCAAGATGGTGGTCATCGACTACCTGCAGCTCATGACGAGCGGCAAGCGCGTCGAGAGCCGCCAGCAGGAGGTCTCGGAGTTCTCCCGTGCCCTGAAGCTGCTCGCGAAGGAGCTCCAGGTGCCGGTCATCGCGCTGTCGCAGCTGAACCGCGGACCGGAGCAGCGCGCCGACAAGATGCCAGCCCTCAGCGACCTGCGCGAGTCGGGCTCGATCGAGCAGGACGCCGACATGGTCATCCTCCTCCATCGCGAGAGCGCCTACGAGCGCGACAGCCCGCGCGCGGGCGAAGCCGACCTCATCGTCGCCAAGCACCGCAACGGCCCCACGCGCACCATCACGGTCGCGTTCCACGGGCACTTCTCCCGCTTCGCCGACATGGTGCAGGTCTGACGCCGGCGAGTCCACGCTCCACCGGATACCGGAACGGCGCCGCGTCGGCGACCCTCTGCGCCGCGTCGGCGACTTCTCCGGGCCGCGTCGGCGACCCCTCGGAGCCGTCCCGGTATTCAGTCTTGCTATGTACCGGTACCTGTGCCTACTATGTACCGGTACTCAGCATCACTGACTAGCAGAGCGGGAGCCATGGGCAAGCAGACCACCGAAATGCTCAAGGGCACCCTCGAGGGCATCGTCCTCGCGATCCTGGCCGTGCGACCGGCCTACGGCTATGAGATCACGTCCCGCCTCCGCGAGCAGGGCTTCGTCGACATCGCCGAGGGGACGATCTACGCCCTCCTCGTCCGGATCGAACAGCGCGGCCTCGTCGACGTCCAGAAGGTCCCCTCGGAGAAGGGTCCACCGCGGAAGGTGTACTCGCTGAACGCATCGGGCGGCGAGGTGCTCGCGGAGTTCTGGAGGACGTGGGGCTTCCTCGCAGAGCGGATCGAACAGCTCCACCACGCCATCGAACACCCTCGAGAAGAAGGAGAACACTGATCATGGTCGCGAAGTGGATCGAGACCCTCACCGGCCCGCTCGAGCAGAAGAAGCAGTACCGGCAGTACAAGGCACGCGTCGAGGCCCTGCCCGAGCCGTACGCCGCCACGGCGAAGGCGCTCGAGCGGTACTTCATGTACTACGCGGGCATCACCGACGGTGACACCCTCGTCACCATGCTCGGCGATTCCGCCGACCTCTGGGAGCGTGCGGCGGTCGACGGCACTCCGGTCGGCGCGATCGTCGGCGACGACCCGGTCGAGTTCGCGGAGGCGTTCGCGCAGGCCTACGGCGGCGCGCACTGGATCGACAAGGAGCGCGCCCGGCTGGTGAAGGCGATCGAGGATGCGACGCAGGGGAAGCGCGAATGAGGTCGGACCCAGCCATCCGCGTGCGCGGAGTCGAGAAGTCATTCAAGGACCTGCGCGTACTGCGAGGCGTCGACTTCGACGTCGATGCGGGGACCATCTTCGCGCTGCTGGGATCGAACGGTGCGGGCAAGACCACGCTGGTGCGGATCCTGTCGACGCTGCTGAAGGCCGATGCCGGCACGGCCACGGTGCAGGGCTTCGACGTCGCCGGCGAGCCGGCGAGGGTGCGCGAGTCGGTGAGCCTGACCGGCCAGTTCGCCGCAGTCGACGACGTGCTCACCGGGCGAGAGAACCTCGTGCTGGTCGCCAGGCTCCGTCATCTCGCGGACCCCGGCTCGATCGCCGACGAACTGCTCGCCCGGTTCGCGCTCGCGGAGGCGGGCGCCCGTGCGGCGTCGACGTACTCGGGCGGGATGCGCCGTCGACTGGACATCGCCATGAGCCTGATCGGCGAGCCGCCGGTCATCGTCCTCGACGAACCGACCACGGGACTCGACCCCCAGGCCCGCATCGAGGTCTGGCAGACCATCAGGGCACTCGCCGAGGGCGGCACGACCGTCCTGCTGACCACGCAGTACCTCGACGAGGCCGAACACCTCGCCGACCGCATCGCGATCCTGCACCAGGGCACGATCATCCAGAACGGCACGCTCGCCGAGCTCAGGCAGCTCCTCCCGCCGGCCGAGGTCGAGTACGTCGAGAAGCAGCCCTCCCTCGAAGAGGTGTTCCTCGCGCTGGTCGGCGACGCCGCGGAGACCGGCGCCGCGGAGACCGGCGACGCCGCCGGGACCGGAAGGACCCCACGATGACCACCCATGTCCTCGGCGACACCGGCGTCCTCACCGGTCGATCGCTGCGCCACATCCTCCGCAGCCCCGACACCATCATCACGACCGTGATCACGCCGATCGCCCTGATGCTGCTCTTCGTGTACGTATTGGGCGGCGCGATCCGGACCGGATCGGGTGCGGCGTACCTCGACTACATGCTGCCCGGCATCCTGCTCATCACCGTCGCATCCGGCGTCGCCTACACCGCCTACCGACTGTTCCTCGACCTGCGCGGCGGGATATTCGAGCGGTTCCAGTCGATGCCGATCGCCAGGTCGAGTGTGCTCTGGGCCCACGTACTGACCTCCCTGGTCGCGAACCTGGTCTCGGTGGCGATCGTCATCGGCGTCGCACTGGTCATGGGGTTCCGCACCGGAGCGTCTCCGGGCGGGTGGCTCGCAGTCGGCGCCATCCTCATCCTCTTCACGCTCGCGCTCACCTGGATCGCCGTGATCGCCGGGCTGACGGCGAAGACCGTCGACGGTGCGAGCGGCTTCAGCTACCCGCTCATCTTCCTGCCGTTCGTCAGCTCCGCGTTCGTGCCGACCGAGTCGATGCCAGGTCCGGTGGCGTGGTTCGCCGAGAACCAACCGGTGACGTCCATCGTCGACACGATCCGCGCCGTGTTCGCCAGGGAACCCGTCGGCAGCGAGATCTGGGTCGCGCTCGCCTGGCTCGTCGGCATTCTCGTCGTGGCCTACGCCGTCGCGATCGCGATCCACCGGCGTAAGGTCAGCTGACCCCGGGCCCCGGAACCCCCGCCACGGTTGTCGGGCCGCGCCCGCCGTTCTACACTGATCGCGCGATATCGGAATCGCATGTTCGATTATCGAACGGCGCGTTCGACTCGGCTTCGCCGGACCCACGATGAGGTGAGGAAGACCCGTGCAGTTCCACCACCACGGCTACGTGTCCGGCGACCCGCGGGTGCTGCCGCCTGCCGGCGTCGGACTCGATCGCCCCGAGGAACTGCCCGACGCGGTCGACGTCCTCGTCGTCGGCACGGGACCCGCCGGGATCGTCACCGCCGCACAGCTCTCGCAGTTCCCGAAGGTCGTCACCCGCATCGTCGAGCGGCGCAGTGGACGACTGCGGATCGGCCAGGCCGACGGCATCCAGGCCCGAAGCGTCGAGACGTTCCAGGCGTTCGGGTTCGCCGAGCGCATCACCGCGGAGGCGTACCGCATCACCGAGATGGCGTTCTGGAAGCCGGATCCCGCCGATCCGTCCCGGATCCACCGGGCTGCGGTGACCGAAGACGACCCGACGGGCATCAGCGAGTTCCCGCACCTCATCGTGAACCAGGCACGTGTGCTCGACTACTACTCCGAGTTCATGGCGAACGCCCCCACCCGGATGAAGCCCGACTTCGGCTACGAGTTCCGGGGCCTCACGATCGACGACCAGGCCGAGTACCCGGTCTCCGTGACGCTGCTCCACACGACCGGAGAGAGGGAGGGACGGGAGCGGATCGTCCGCGCGAAGTACGTCGTGGGCGCGGATGGTGCGCGCAGCTCGGTGCGGGAGGCCATCGGTGCCAGGCACATGGGCGCCAAGGCGTTCCATGCGTGGGGCGTGATGGACGCACTGGCGGTCACGGACTTCCCGGACATCCGCACGAAGTGCTCGATCCAGTCGGAGGCCGGCAACATCCTGCTCATCCCCCGCGAGGGCGGGTACCTCTTCCGCATGTACGTGGACCTCGGCGAGGTTCCACCGGACGACCACGGCAGGGTGCGCCAGACGAGCCTCGAGCAGATCATCGCCAAGGCCAACGGCATCCTCCACCCCTACACCCTCGAGGTGAAGAACGTCGCGTGGCACAGCGTGTACGAGGTGGGCCACCGGCTCACCGACCGGTTCGATGACGTCCCCGCCGAGCAGCACGGGAGTCGCACGCCGCGGGTCTTCATCACCGGGGACGCGTGCCACACCCACAGCGCCAAGGCCGGCCAGGGGATGAACGTCTCGATGCAGGACGGCTGGAACATCGGCTGGAAGCTCGGTCACGTGCTCGACGGCCGAAGCCCCGAGCGGCTGCTCGAGACGTACCACGCCGAGCGCCACGTCGTCGCGAAGGACCTGATCGAGTTCGACCGCGAATGGTCGACCCTGATGGCGAAGAAGCCCGAGGAGTTCGAGAGCCCGTCGGAACTCGAGGACTTCTACGTCAGGACCGCCGAATTCCCTGCCGGGTTCATGACGCAGTACGCGCCGTCGATGATCGTCGCGGACACCCCGCATCAGGCGCTCGCGACGGGCTTCCCGATCGGGAAGCGGTTCAAGTCGGCCCCGGTCGAGCGCGTCGCCGACGGCAACCCGGTCCACCTGGGGCATCATCACCGCGCCGACGGCCGGTGGCGCATCTACGCGTTCGCCGACGCGCCGGCGGCGGGCGAGGCGTCCGCACTCGCGGAATGGGCGAGGTGGATGGCCGAGGCATCCGACTCGCCGATCGCGATGCACACGCCGGCGGACGCCGACGTCGACGGCATCTTCGACGTCAAGGTCGTCTACCAGCAGCATCACCTCGCAGTGGACCTGGCGCGGGTCCCGGCACTGTTCCTGCCCCGCACCGGCCCCTTCGGGCTGATCGACTACGAGAAGGTGTACGCCAGCGACCCCCGGCAGGACGTGTTCGAGTCGCGCGGCATCGACCGCGGTGGCGCGGTCGTCGTCGTGCGCCCCGACCAGTACGTCGCGCACCTCCTGCCGCTCGAGGACACGGCCGGACTGGCCGCGTTCTTCCGGGGAGCCCTGCTCGTTCGACGACCGCCGACTCAGGCGCCGTAGGCGCGCGCGATGCGCCGTGCGGCGCGTTGCAGCCGATCGGCGATCTCGGCCTCGGAACGGGAGAACGAGACGTGGATCACCGCAATGGCGGCAGGCGGCTGCCCGGGCAGGGTCAGCGGCACGGCGACCGACCGCAGCGACGGCACGACCTCGTCATGACTGAGCGCGTATCCGCGGCCGCGGCCCTGCTCGAGCTCGGCGCGCAGCGCGTCGGGGACGTCCGCCGGCCACGCACTGTCGGGGAGCCCGAGCAGGATCGCCTTGCCGGGCCCGCCGCGAGTGATCGGATGCCGATGGCCCGGGCGATAGGAGACGACCGCCCCCGTCTGCCGCGGTGCGGCGCTCACCAGCGTGACGGCCTCGTCGGTGTCGACGAGTACGGCGAGCAGGCACGTCATGCCGAGCTCGTTCGCGACGTCGTCGAGCTCCGGCAGGGCGAGCTGCTGGAGATCGCGCGCCACGCCGGAGGCGAGCGCGGCGAGTCCGGTGCCGAGGGCGAGTCGGCCCCCGGCATCCCTCGTCACGAGGCCGTGCTCCTCGAGGGTGCGCAGCAGTCGGTACGTCACCGATCGGTGCACGCCCAGGGCGGCGGCCAGCTCGTCGATCGACAGGTTGCGGTCGGCCGCCGCGAGGATCTCGAGCATGCGGATGCCCCGACCCAGCGTCTGCGACCCCGCCTGCGCCCGCGTCTCGCTCGTCACCGTGACGTCCCCTCCTCGCACCCGCCGCAACGTCGGGCCGGTCCGCGCCTCGTCCGATACTAGGACGCGACGATCGGATATCGAACGGCGGGTACTACGCTGGCCGCAGCACGACACCTCACGGCAGCGCCGAACGCGGACGGCCCCGATCACGCAGAGCGGTGACCGCGTGCGAAGCCCTCGCCCCGATGCGAAGGAGTGAGCAGCATGACCACGTCGGACACGCGGGACGCGCAGCCCCATCTGAGCGCCGGTCGCGGCTCGTCTCCCATCGGCATGACGTCGCTGGGAGCAGTCCTCGGCATGACGTGGGCCGCCGGGTTCCGCGAGTACATGGCCGAGCTCGCGGGCCCGAAGTCGGAGGTGACCTGGTACGGGACCTTCGTGGGCGTGCTGCTTCCCGCGGCCGCCGTCGGCGGGGTGTTCGGCTGGGCGGAGCACCGGCGCCGCACCGGACGGCACCTTCCACGCCGTCCCCTGGTCGCCGCCGCGCCCGTCGCGATCGGCGTGCTCCCGCTCACGAAGCCGGGCGCGCTCGCGACGCTCATGCAGAACGGCCAGGGCAGTGCGGCCGGCGCGGTGGCGCTGGCGGGGATCGGCGGGGGGTACGCGCTGGCGGGTCGAGGTGCCGTCTGGTCGAGGGTGGCCACGGGCGTGCTCTGCGCCGCGGTGATCGGCGGCATCGCGGCCAGCGTGCCGTCCGTCGGCGGATCGCGGCTCGCACTGACCACGCCGCGCGGCGTGCTCACCGCCGTGCTCGGCGCCGGATCCGCAGCGACGCTTGCACTGGCGGCATCCGTGCCGTTCCGCGGGCGCGCGGGCCGTGGCGATCAC
>JAPSJU010000116.1 GCA_031178025.1 Agromyces sp.
CGGCATCCGCACCATCGGCCGCATCATCGCCGCGGTGGCGAGCCTGCTCCTGCTCTGGAGCGCCCCGGCGCTCATCACCGGCGTCTCGAGTGCCGCCGGCAGCCGCGTGCTCGCCGAGCACCCGGCTGAGATGCTCGACTACGCCGTGCGCGTCACCGGCATGGCGCTCTTCCTGCCCGAGCTCGCCCTGCCGCCCCTCGTCGTCGCCGTCGCGGTGGCGGCAGCCGGACTGGTCATCCGGTCGCTGCTGCGCCGCCGACGACGCGCTGACGACGGGGCGAACCGGTCCGCTGAAGCGGCCGAACCGACTACGGCGTCCACCACGGGCGCAGGGGCAGATCGCGTGGGCCGCCCCGGTCATCGGGCTTGACCGCCAGCACCTGATGCAGCTGGATGCCGCCCCTCTCGAAGGCGAGCCGTGATCCGGCCATGTACAGGCCCCAGACCTTGGCGGTCGGCAGGCCGACCTCGGCGACGGCCTCGTCCCAGTGCTCGACGAGGTTGGCGCACCAGTCGCGCAGGGTCGCCGCGTAGTGGGGACGCAGGTTCTCCTCGTGCAGCACCTCGAGCCCGGCATCCTGGGCCTCGGTGATGATGCGTCCCGACCCGGTCAGCTCGCCGTCGGGGAACACGTACCGGTCGATGAACCCGTGGGTCGACGCGCGCGAGCGGTTGTCGGGCCGGGTGATGCAGTGGTTCAGCAGCATCCCGCCGGTTCGCAGCCGGGACCGCAGGAAACGGAAGTACGACGGGTAGTTGCGCACGCCGATGTGCTCGAGCAGCCCGATCGACGAGACGGCGTCGAAGTCGCCCTCGCGGATGTCGCGGTAGTCGCCGTAGCGCACCTCGGCCAGGCCGGCCAGGCCCTCCCGGTCGATCGCCCGCTGCGCCCACGAGGTCTGCTCGCGCGAGAGGGTCACACCGGTCGCCTGGATGCCGCGGCGAGCCGCGTAGCGCACCATGCCGCCCCAGCCGCATCCGACGTCGAGCAGCCGATCGCCCGGCTTCAGCCGGAGCTTCTCGAACACCAGCCGGTACTTGTTCTCCTGGGCCTCGTCGAGGGTGGCGTCGAGCCGCGGATAGCACGCGCAGGTGTAGGTCATCGAGGGCCCCAGCACCCACTCGTAGAAGGTGTTCGACACGTCGTAGTGGTGGTGGATGGCCTCGGCGTCGCGGGCCTTGCTGTGCCGGAGTCCATCCGCGACGCGGCGCCAGCGCGGCGGCACCTCCTCCGGCGGCGGCGCGATCGGTCGCAGGTGCCGGGCGCCGATGGACCGCACGATCTCGACCATCGCGCGTGGCGGCGGCATCCGGAACACCAGCTCATCGGCGAGGGCCGTGAGCAGCTCGTAGGGATCGCCGGGGTGCACCCCGTGGATCTCGAGGTCGCCCGCGATGTAGGCGCGAGCGAGGCCGAGGTCCCCTCGTCCGGTGGCCAGGTAGGTGGTCCCTCGCGGTGACGTCAACTCCAGGCCGAAGGGGGCGTCGGGCGGCCCCGCGGAACTCCCGTCGTAGGCGGTGAACCGAAGCGGCAGACGACCGCCGGCGAATCGTTCCAGGATCTCGGCGAGGGTGAGGGTGCTCGCCTGCTCGGACGCCGTCTTCGGCTTCCGCGGCGTCTTCGTGGTGTCCGTCGCGTTCGACGGCCGCGCCTTGAACGTGCTCATCGTCGTTGCACCGCCTTCGCATAGAGGTGGAGGAGTCGTGAATCGGGGTCGTACCGCCTCTTCGCTGCGCGATACGCGTCGCCGCCGTAGAGCCGGTCGAACTCCTCGGGCGAGTAGTAGGAATCGGAGTACAGCGACTTGTGCCCGTCGAGCTCGTCGACCCGGCGCTCGATGCGCCGGTTCGCCTCCCCCTCGGTGCTGCCGACGGGAACCGTCGACCAGAAGCCGACATTGACGTAGCTCCGCCCCGGGCGGAGCGGGTAGAGCGGCCACCCGTCGGCGTCGCGCAGTCGCAGCGGGCAGAGCCAGATCGGCGTGATCGGCACGTTCGCGAGGAACCAGTCGAGGAACTCCACGCACCGTTCGATCGGCACCTCCACGTCCTGGATCACCCGTTCACGCGGCGGGCGGCCCCTGAGCCGCTCGAGGCGATCGCCGAGATCGAAGCGCCGCTCGACGCGCATGAGCTTCCAGTAGGCGCTGCTGCGCCGGAGGCGTCGCGGCCAGAGGCGGCGGATGAGCGGATGCTGCGCGCCGAACGCCTCGGAGCACCAGAACCAGTCCGTGTCCCATCGCCACAGGTAGTCGTGGATGGTGAGCCGGTCGTGCTTCGCCCCGTCGTCGTGCTGGAGGGAGCGATAGTAGATCCGCTGACCGGTGTAGTCGCTGACCGGGCCGGGTGCTGCGACCTGCACGCCGACGCACAGGTAGCTCTCGTCGGCGCTGAAGACCACGCCGTCGAGGTAGTCGACGCGAACCCCGTCGAGACGACCGGTCTCGATGATGTCGTGCATCTCGGCCATGAGCTCGCTCAGCGAGTGGAATCGCAGGTGGGTGAGCGCGACGAACGGCTCGACCGGCTCCAGTTCGATGCGCAGGCGCACCGCATAGCCGAGCGTGCCGTACGAGTTGGGGAAGGCGCGGAAGAGGTCGGCATGCTCGCCGCGAGACGCGGTGACGATGTCTCCGCTGCCGGTGAGGACGTCCATCTCCAGCACGGACTCGTGCGGCAGTCCGTTCCGGAACGAGGTCGACTCGATGCCGAGGCCCGTCACGGCACCGCCGAGGGTGATGGTCTTCAGTTGCGGTACGACGAGCGGCGCCAGGCCGGATGGCAGCGTCGCGGCCACGAGGTCGGCGTAGGTGCACATCCCCGCGACGTCGGCCGTTCGCGTCGCGGGGTCGACCGCGATGACGTGCGTCAGCCCCGACGTGTCCAGGCCGTTCGCGTCTGCCGGTGCTCGCGTGCGGAACAGGTTGGAGGTCGGCTTGGCGAGCCGGACCGTCGACGTCCGGGGCAGCGCCCGATAGCTCTCGAGCAGGCGCTCCACGCCTGCGGCGTGGGCGGTGCGTGCGTCAGTCGCGGGAACGGACACGCCTTCACGCTAGTCCTCGGGACCGGCGGCGACCACCCGTCTGCAGTCGTCGCGACGTCGGCGACGGTGGTTGCTGGCAGACTGCGGGTCATGACCACGAGCATCGGCACGCCGGGCGGCACCCCCGAGCGGCCCGCCGTCTTCTTCTCGGGGCCCGAGGAGTTCCGCGCGTGGCTCGAGGCCAACCACGACACCGCGACCGAGCTGTGGATGGGCCTCCACAAGAAGCACGTGCCCGATCGTGGGCTGACGTGGGAGCAGGCGGTGCCCGAGGCGCTGTGCTTCGGCTGGATCGACTCGGTGTCCCAGCGCATCGACGACGACGCGCGTCGTCAGCGCTGGACGCCGCGCAGGCCCGGCAGCATCTGGTCGGCGGTGAACATCGCGCTCGTCGAGAAGCTCACCGCCGAGGGGCGGATGCACCCGGCCGGCCTCGCGGCCTTCGAGCGCCGACGCGAAGACCGGTCGGGCGTGTATTCGCACGAGAACCCCGACACCGAGTTGCCGCCGGTGTTCGCCGGGCGCGTGGCGGCGGATGCCGCGGCATCCGCGTTCTGGCAGGCGGCGACCGCGACCTACCGCCGCCAGGTCACCCACTGGGTGATGTCGGCCAAGCAGGAGGCGACGCGCGAGCGCCGCCTCGCGCAGCTCATCGACGACAGCGCGGCCGGTCGGCTCGTGCCGCCCACGCGGTTCGGGGCGACGCCGAAGTGGGTCGAGCGGGCTGCTGCCGCGGCCCGCGCGGCCGAGCCCCCGCGACCGCCTCGATAGACTCGCGGGATGTCGCAAGGGTGCACGAGGCGTACCGCCCTGCTCGCGGGCGTCGCGTTGCTCACGGCGGGATGCGCTCCCGGTCGACCGCAGCCGCCGACGGCCGACTCTCGCGCGGTGCCGAGCGTTCGTCCCACCGCGATCGCCGTCAGCCCGAGCCCGCCCGCACCGGTGCTGCCCCCGCAGGTGGATCCGCACGCGGTGGCCGAGAGGTTCCGTGGCGTGCAGGCGACGCAGTGGGGGCTCTTCGTCGACGGGGTCGAGAATGAGCTCGCGCTGACCCACGCCGAGACGACCCCCCTCGTCGCGTTGACGCTCGATGCGTGCGGCGGCACGTCCGGAGGAGGCGTCGACGAAGACCTCCTCGACCACCTGATGACGCACGGCATTCCTGCCACCCTGTTCCTCAATCAACGGTGGATCGAGTCGAACGAGGCGTGGGCCCGCCGCCTCGCGGGCATGCCGCAGTTCGAGCTGGCCAACCACGGCACGGCGCACCGCCCCCTCTCCGTCTCGGGCCGGTCCGCCTACGGCATCGAGGGAACGGCGAGCGTCGACGCCGTCGTCGAGGAGGTCTGGAGCAACCACCTCACGCTCTCGGAGCTCACGGGGCACCCTCCTCGGTGGTTCCGCTCCGGGACGGCACACTACGACGAGGTCGCGGTGGCGATCGCGCGGGAGCTGGGTGAGCGGGTCATCGGCTTCACCGTCAACGGCGACGGCGGTGCGACGTACGATGCCGGCACCGTCGAGAGCGAGACGCGGACGCTCGCGCCGGGCGGGATCGTGCTGGCCCATATGAACCACCCCGGTTCGGGAACCGCGGCCGGACTCGCTGCTGCGACGATCGCCCTCATCGGTGAGGGCTACCGCTTCGCCCTCCTCGACGGAGGCACCTCGCGGGCGGGATGAGCCCGCACCGGCTCACGCCTGGGTCGCACTGCCCTCGACCAGCCGCATGGTCTCCCCCGCGCGCTGCGCGAACGCCGTGGCGCCGGCGGTGATCGTGCGCCGCATGACCTCGACGGCGGCCGTCGGTGCGACGTCCGCGGGGCGAGCGACGCTGATCGTGCGGGTGAGCCTCGGCTCCGCGAGCCGCACCGAGCGCAGTCCGGGGCGATCGATGAGCACCATCGCGGGAACGATCGCGACGCCGAGCCCGCGTTCCACGAATCGCAGCACCGCGTCCATCTGCGCGCCCTCGAGCACCACCTCGGGCGTGAGCCCTGTCGCGCGGAATGCGGCATCCGTCGCACCGCGCAGGTCGTAGCTCGAGCTGAAGGTGATCTGCGGCAGGCTCGCGACCTCCTGGAGGCCGATGGCGTCGCGAGTCGTGAGCGGAGGGGCGGCGGCCGACGAGATGACGACGAGCTCCTCGGCGAGCAGCGGGGTCACGATGAACCGCTCGGCGGATGTCGCATCCGAGGTCGTGACCAGGGCGAGGTCGAGCTCGCCGCTCGCGAGTTCGTCGAGCAGTCGGCGCGACCCCTGCTCGGACAGGTGCAGCTCGATGGCCGGATGCTCCGCGTGGAACGCGCGAAGCACCTCGGCGACGAGGCTGATGCAGAGCGTCGGCGTCGCGCCCAGGCGCACGCGGCCGCGTTCCAGGCCGGCGAGTTCGGCCAGTTCACGACGCACCGATTCGGCATCGGCGAGCATGCGGCGAGCGAGGGGCAGCAGCGACTCGCCGGCGACGGTCAGCGTGCTGCCGCCGCGAGCGCGGTGGAACAGCTCAGCGCCGAGATCCTGCTCGAGTGCGGCGATCTGACGGCTCAGCGAGGGCTGGGCGAGGAAGAGCGCCTCGGCGGCCCGGGTGAAGTTGCCGAGCCGGGCGACCTCCACGAAGCTGCGGAGCTGCTCGAGGTTCATATCGATAGCGTACGCGCATCGTAGTGCAGCACTATATGCATTGGAGTAATACCCGCCGCGAACCTAGCGTGGAAGCATGAGCACCTCCCCCAGCACCACCTCCGAGCGCCGGATCTCCACCACCGTCCTCGTGATCGGCACCGGCGGATCGGGCCTGCGCGCCGCCATCGAGCTCGCCGAGGCGGGGGTCGACGTGCTCGCGCTCGGCAAGCGCCCGAAATCCGACGCGCACACCTCGCTCGCCGCAGGCGGCATCAACGCGGCGCTGTCGACGATGGACCCCGACGACAGCTGGCAGCAGCACGCAGCCGACACGCTGAAGGAGAGCTACCTGCTCGCCAACCCGCACACCGTCGAGATCGTCACCTCGGGTGCGGCTCGCGGCATCCGGGACCTCGAGCGCTACGGCATGCCCTTCGCCCGCGAACAGGACGGCCGCATCTCGCAGCGCTTCTTCGGCGCCCACACCTACCGCCGCACGGCGTTCGCCGGCGACTACACCGGACTCGAGATCCAGCGCACGCTCATCAACCGGGCGGCGCAGCTGAACGTGCCGATCCTCGACACGGTGTACGTCACGCGCATCCTCGTCAACGACGAGGGCGCGGTCTTCGGCGCATACGGCTTCGACCTCGAGAACGGCACGCGCTACCTCATCCACGCCGACGCGGTCATCCTCGCCGCGGGCGGCCACAACCGCATCTGGCGGCGCACCTCGTCGCGGCGCGACGAGAACACCGGCGACTCGTGGCGGCTCGCCGTCGAGGC
>JAPSJU010000117.1 GCA_031178025.1 Agromyces sp.
CGCCGGCGCGTCGAGCCACTTCTCGTACCCGCCGCCGTGCTTGTTCGTGACGAAGCCGTGCGAGGTCGAGGCGTGGAAGAAGGACCGGTTGCAGAACGTCTGCGACGGCACCGCGCAGTACCAGTTGTCGTACACGGCGAAGTTCTTCGCGAGCGTCGAGAGCACCGGGAGCATCTGCGGCGAGAACGAGCCCATGATCTGCCGCGCCTCGTCAGCGGTCGGAGGCGCGCCCTTGCGGAGTCGCTGGAAGTTGATCCGGTAGTCGGCGAGGAAGCCGGACATGGTCGCCTCCGCATCGGCCGACGGCGCGTTGTACGGCGCCCGCATGTGCTCCACGAAGAGCTCGGCGTTCGAGGCCGGATCGACGGTGCCGAAGATCTGCGTGTTGACGTGCGGGTACTCCTCACCGGGGTCGGGGTTCGGTCGGCCCATGATCTCGTCGGTCGGCCCGTCGTAGACGTGCGCGGCGACGATGGTGCCGTCGGGATCCGGATTGCCGTAGTCGCCGAAGTGCAGTCCGTCGAAGACCTCGCCGTCGGGGAGGTCGTCGCCGTCGTACAGGTAGCCCAGCAGGTTGTCGAAGGAGCGATTCTCGCCCATCAGCACGACGAGGTGGTCGAATCCCGCCTCCTGTCGTGGCGTGAGCGGCACGAAGGCCGCAAGACCCTCGTCGAACCCGGCGCCGTAGCCGATCGCCCCGCCGATCGCCGCCCCAGCCCCGCCGCCGACCACGGCTCCTGCGGCTGCCGCGCCCCCGATCCGGAGGAAGTCGCGCCGGCTCGTGGCTCCGGGGGCCGCATCGACCGGATCGCCCTCCGCGCTCCGGTCGCCCGCCCCATCCGTGCGTTCCACGTCCTCATGGCCCGTCATCGATCCCCCATCTGCCTCAGGCGTCGAGTGCCGCCGGCCCTTCCGTCACGAGCCGTGCGAACTGCGCGGCGTCGATGACGCGGATGCCGAGCGCCTCGGCCTTCGCCAGCTTGGAACCGGCGCCCGGCCCCGCCGCGACGAAATCGGTCTGCTTCGACACGCTCGATGCCGCCTTGCCGCCGGCGGCGATGATCGCCTCCTGCGCTCCTTCGCGGCTGTATCCCTCGAGCGAGCCCGTCGCCACGACCGTGATGCCCGCGAGCACGCCGCCCGCTGCGGCAGCGGCCCCCGGGCCGGGGTGGCCAGGTGTCGCGAACTGCACGCCCGACGCCGCCCAGCGCTCCACGATCTCGAGGTGCCACTCGATCGCGAACCACTCGCGCAGTGACTCGGCGATCGTGGGGCCGACGCCCTCGACCTCGGCGAGCTCGGCGTCGGTCGCCGCGCGGATCGCCTCGAGCGAGCCGAAGTGATCGGCGAGCGCGCGCGCCGCCACGGGCCCCACGTGCCGGATGTTCAGCGCGACGAGGATGCGCCACAGCGGCTTCGTCTTCGCTGCCTCGAGGTTCGCGACGAGCTCGTACGCGGCCTTCGAGGGCACGTGCCGCTCGTCGCCTCGGAATTCGGGGGAATCAGGGTCGAACGCAGGATCGGCGTCTCTGCCGCTGCGTCTGCGGAGCCTGCGGAACGGGGCCCGATAGGCCGGCGTTCCGTCGTCGTCGAGGCGGGGCAGGCCGGTCTCGACATCGCGCACGACCACCTCGATGGGGAAGAGCTCGGCGACGGTGAGCTCGAAGAGTCCCGCCTCGGTCGACAGCGGCGGCTCGGCCGGAACCGCCGGATGCGTGAGCGCCGCCGCCGACACCTCGCCGAGCGCCTCGATGTCGAGGGCGCCGCGAGAGCCGATGTGCTCCACGCGACCGCGGACCTGCGCCGGACAGCTGCGGGCGTTCGGGCAGCGGAGGTCGATGTCGCCGGCCTTCATGGGCCGCAGCGTCGTACCGCACTCCGGGCATTCCTGCGGCATGACGAAGGGCCGTTCGGTGCCGTCGCGCAGTTCGACCACGGGACCGAGCACCTCGGGGATGACGTCGCCGGCCTTGCGGAGCACGACGGTGTCGCCGATGAGCACGCCCTTGGCCTTGACGACGTCCTGGTTGTGGAGCGTGGCCTGGCGGACGACCGAACCCGCCACACGCACCGGCTCCATGACGGCGAACGGCGTCGCGCGACCGGTGCGACCGACGCTCACGACGATGTCGAGGAGCTTGGTGTTGACCTGCTCCGGCGGGTACTTGTAGGCGATCGCCCACCGCGGTGCCCGGCTCGTCGCCCCGAGCTCGTCGTGCAGCGCGAGCTCGTCGATCTTCACGACGATGCCGTCGATCTCGTGCTCGACGGCATGACGGTGCTCGCCGTGGTACGCGACGAACTCCTGCACGCCCGCGACGGAATCGAGTACGCGAGCGTGCGAGCTCGTCGGCAGCCCCCACCCGGAGAGCAGCTCGTAGATCTCGGACTGCGCCTGCACCGGCGGATTCGCCCACGCGCCGATGCCGTGCACGAGCATGCGCAGCCGGCCCAGCCGGTCGCGCATGAGCTCGAGCTGCGCCGCGTTCTTGCCCTCGGCCTTCTGGCGCAGTGAGCCGCTCGCGGCGTTGCGGGGGTTGGCGAACTCGCGCTCGCCCGCTGCCGCCTGCTTGGCGTTCAGCTCGTCGAACGCGGCGACGGGGAAGAAGACCTCGCCGCGGACCTCGACGAGCGGCGGATGCCCCGACCCGGCGAGCCTCGTGGGGATCGACTGGATGTGGCGGATGTTCTCGGTGACGTCCTCGCCCACGCGACCGTCGCCGCGGGTGGCGGCGCTGACGAGCCTGCCGTGCTCGTACCGGAGGTTGACGGCGAGCCCGTCGATCTTGAGCTCGCAGAGCCAGTGCACCGCCCGGCCCGCCGCCGCCTGCGCGCGATTCGCCCACTCGGCGAGTTCGTCCGCCGAGAAGACGTTGTCGAGGCTGAGCATGCGCTCCGCGTGCTCGACGGGCGCGAAGAGCGTCGTCTCGCCGCGCCCGCCGACGGTGAGCGTGGGACTGTCCTGGCTCTGCAGTTGCGGGTAGGCGCGTTCAATGGCCTCGAGCCGATGCATGAGCTCGTCGTACTCGGCATCGGAGATGATGGTCGTGTCGCGCTCGTAGTACGCGTCGCGGGCCTCGTTGATGCGGATCGTGAGGCGCTCCACCTCTTCGGCCGCGTCGGCGAGGCTGATGCCCTGGTCGATGTCGTCGTCCGCCACGTGTTCAGTCTAGGGACGACGACCGACGTCGGACGGGACCTCAATCGGCCCGCTGCGCCTCCAGCCCGGCGCGGTCCACCTTGCGGTGGTAGTGGGTTCCCGCCTTGCCGCCGAGTACGGCGCCCCCGAGGCTCGCGAGCGTCACGACGACCGCCGTGATGATGCCGGCGAGCGTGAGATCGCCCTCGCTCACCGGAATGCGCGGGAAGATGTTGAGATTCGCGAGCACGTCGAAGCGATCCCCGATGACGAGTCCGAGCACCGCGACGACGATCGCGATGACGAGCGCCCAGAGCCAGACGGCGACCCCCTGGCGCATCCCGTTGAAGCGCGCCATCCGGCCGGCGACGTACCCGCCGCAGTAGTAGGCGACGAACAGGATGATGAGCAGTGCCACGGCGCCGATCCACCCGATCGCCTCGGCGTTCAGCCCTGCCTCGTCAGCGGCCGCCTCGGCGTCCTCGATCCCGAGGCCCAGCGCGGCGCCCGTCGCGGCGAGCAGCGTGGTGAGCAGTGCCGCCGTTCCGACCGCGGTCAGCCATCCGAAGAATGCCGCACCGATCTTCACGCCGCCGAACGCGTCGCGCTCACGGGCGAGCACGGCGTTGCGGTCGACGACGTCGCGCCGGCCGGCGGGGACGGGCGCCCGCTCCTCCTCCGGGACACGCTCGTCCCGATCGAGGTCGCGGTGGGCGGGACTGCGTTCCCCCGGTCGGCGCTCAGCAGGATCTCGTGGAGTGGTCATGGCGATGCCTCCTCGTCGCTCGGAACGGCGCGTGCAGGACGCCGCTCGAGCGTGAATCTACGCCCGTGCGCCTGCGCGCCCCGAGGGCTTGACAGCAGCGGATGCCGCATCCGCCCGTCGGACGGTCAGGCGTCGGCGGGGACGGCGCTCACGGTGCGGTCGATGGTGCATTGGCCGAGCACGCGCGTGCCGACGTAGACGACGGCCGTCTGGCCGGGGGCCACGCCATCGAGCGGATGCTCCGGCCTGACGACGAGCTCGCCCGCGGAGACGACGGCCACGGCGGGCACGGGATCGGCATGGGCGCGGATCTGCACCTCGCACGGGAACGGCGTCGCGGCATCCGCCGGCGGGAGGCCCGCCCAGGTGAAGCGGGATCCGGCGATCTCGGCGGTGGCGAGCGCCTCCTTCGGGCCGACGACCACCGTGTTCTCCTTCGGCCGCACCTCGAGCACGAACCGCGGGCGGCCGTCGGGTGCCGGCGTACCGAGGTGGAGGCCCCGACGCTGGCCGACGGTGTAGGCGTGGGCGCCCTCGTGCGATCCGACGACCGCTCCCGTTCGGTCGACGATGTCGCCCGGCGCCTCGCCGACGTGCTCGGCGAGCCAGCCCTTCGTGTCGCCGTCGGAGATGAAGCAGATGTCGTGCGAGTCGGGCTTCTGCGCGACGCTGAGCCCGCGGCGAGCGGCCTCCTCGCGCACGAGCTGCTTCGAGGGCGTGTCGCCCAGCGGGAAGTACGCGTGCTCGAGCTGCTCGGCCGTGAGGACGCCGAGGACGTAGGACTGGTCCTTCGCCCACGCGCTCGCCCGATGCAGTTCGCGATGGCCCGCGGCATCCGTCACGATCGTGGCGTAGTGGCCGGTGCAGACGGCGTCGAACCCGAGCGCGAGCGCCTTCTCGAGGAGGGCGGCGAACTTGATCCGCTCGTTGCAGCGCATGCACGGGTTCGGCGTGCGCCCGGCGGAGTACTCGGCGATGAAGTCGTCGACCACGTCGGCTTTGAAGCGCTCGGAGAAGTCCCACACGTAGTACGGGATGCCGAGCACGTTCGCGGCGCGCTGCGCGTCCATCGAGTCCTCGATCGTGCAGCAGCCGCGGCTGCCCGTGCGGAGGGTGCCCGGCATGCGGCTGAGCGCCAGATGCACGCCGACCACGTCGTGCCCGGCCTCGACGGCGCGTGCGGCCGCGACGGCACTGTCGACGCCGCCGCTCATCGCTGCCAGTACTCGCATGCCCACCAGTCTACGAACCCTCTCTGGGAACCGGTCCCCGACGCAGCGCGGAGGCGCGGGCGATGGACGGCCGTGGGGCGCCGGGGCGGGGGTTCAGCGGTCGAACGACGTGGCTCGGGCGGCGAGTCCCGCTCGTGCCGCCTGCGCATGGGCGCCGGGAAGCGCGGCGAGGAATTCGTCGACGTCCACGTCGGTGGAGTCGTGCCCGAGCGTCACGCGAAGCGCCCCCCTCGCATCGGCCTCGCTGCGTCCCATCGCCATGAGCACGTGCGACGGCTCCGGGACGCCCGCCTGGCATGCCGAACCCGTCGAGACGGCGACCCCGGCCGCGTCGAGGAGGAACAGCAGGGAGTCGCCCTCGCACCCCGGGAAGGAGAGGTGCACATTGCCGGGAAGCCGGCCGGCCGCATCCGGATCGCCGGAGAGGCGCGCCTCGGGAACGGCGGCGAGCGCGCCGGCGACGAGGCGGTCCCTGAGCACCGACATGCGTCGCGCATCGTCCGGGAGCCGTGCGTGCACGGCTTCGGCTGCCGCCGCGAAGGCCGCCGCGGCCGCGACGTCCTGTGTTCCGGAGCGCACCCTGCGCTGCTGTCCGCCGCCGTGGATGAGCGGTTCGAGCGCGGCCGAACGGTCGAGCACGAGTGCCCCGATGCCCGCCGGTCCGCCGATCTTGTGCGCCGAGACGCTGAGGGCGACGAGGCCGGCGCCACGCGGGGCATCCGTCGATCGGCGCAGCCCGCCGACGTCGATCGGCAACTGCCCGTATGCGGCGATCGCATCGAGGTGCAGCGGCACGCCCGCGCGGGCGGCGAGTCGGGCGATCTCCTCGACCGGCTGGATCGTGCCGACCTCGTTGTTCGCCCACAGCACGGTGACGAGCGCGACGGATGCCGTGTCGCGAGCGAGCGCCGCCTCCAGCGCGTCGAGTCGCACGCGGCCGAGCGCATCGAGCGGGAGCTCCTCGACGACCGCGCCCTCATGGGCCGCCAGCCACTCGACGGTGTCGATCGTGGCGTGGTGCTCGCCGGCGGGGACGAGGATGCGGGGGCGACCTCCCCGGGCGTCGGGACCCCCCGACTGGCGACTCCACCAGAGGCCCTTGACGGCGAGGTTGACCGCCTCCGTGCCGCTACCCGTGAAGACGACCTCGATGCCGTCGGCGCCGAGCGTCGCGGCGATGCGCTCCCGTGATTCCTCGAGGAGCCGCTTCGCCTGCTGTCCCGCGCTGTGGATCGACGCGGGATTGCCGACGACCCCGAATGCGGCGGTCATGGCCTCGATGGCCTCGGCGCGCATGGGAGTGGTCGC
>JAPSJU010000118.1 GCA_031178025.1 Agromyces sp.
GAGGGCGAGGAGTACTTCCGGATCGTGGAACGCGAGATCGTGGCCGACGCACTGCGCGAGGAGGCGGTCATCGCACTCGGCGGTGGGGCAGTGCTGCATCCCGACACCCGGGACGACCTCGCCTCGCTGCCCGTCGTCTGGCTCAGGGTCAGCGCCGAGGCGGTGGCGCCGCGGCTCGCCGGAAGCACCCGTCCGCTCCTGGCGGCGAGCGGGATGGCTGCCTGGAGCGCGATCCAGGAGGCGCGCGCGCCCATCTACGAATCGGTCGCCGACTTCGACATCGACACCTCGCGCCGCTCGGTCGCACGGATCGTCGACGACATCACCGGGCACTTCGGAGGATCACGATGACGCCAGGCGACGCACGCACGAGCATCCGGGTCGGCGGCGAGGACGGCTACGACGTCATCGTGGGGCGCGGCGTCCTCGCCGAACTCGGCGACGCCCTCGGCTCCGCTCCCCGCAAGGTGCTCGTCGTGCATCCGCCGACGCTCGGCGCCCGCGCGGGCGCGCTGCGCGAGGCGTTGCAGGACCGGTACGAGGTGCTCCTCGCCGAGGTGCCCGACGCCGAGGCGGGCAAGCGCATCGAGGTCGCCGCGTTCTGCTGGCAGATCCTCGGGCAGGCCGACTTCACCCGCAGCGACGCGGTCGTCGGCCTCGGCGGCGGTGCCATCACCGACCTCGCCGGATTCGTCGCCGGAACCTGGCTCCGGGGCGTCCGGGTCGTGCAGGTGCCCACGACGGTGCTCGGCATGGTCGACGCGGCGGTCGGCGGCAAGACGGGGATCAACACCAACGAGGGCAAGAACCTCGTCGGCGTCTTCCACGCGCCGGCGGCCGTGCTCTGCGACCTCGAGCTGCTCGACACGTTGCCCCGGAACGAGATCCTCGCGGGCTTCGCCGAGGTCGTGAAGGCGGGATTCATCCGCTATCCCGAGATCCTCGACGTGATCGAAACGGACGTCGAACGGGCGACGGACCCGTCGACTCCCGAGTTCCGCCGGGTCGTCGAGCTCGCGATACGGATGAAGGCGGAGGTCGTGTCCGAGGACTTCACCGAGCAGGGGCTGCGGGAGATCCTCAACTACGGTCACACGCTCGGTCATGCCGTCGAGCACGCGGAGCGGTACCAGTGGCGGCACGGAGCTGCCGTCGCGGTCGGCATGGCGTTCGCGGCCGAGCTCGGCCGGCTGTCGGGGCGTCTGTCCGACGAGGTCGCCGACCGGCACAGGCGCGTGCTCGACCTGCTCGGGCTGCCCACGAGCTACCCGGCCGGCCGGTGGAACACCCTGCTCGCGACCATGCAGCGCGACAAGAAGGCGCGCGCAGGCCAGCTCAGGTTCATCGTGCTCGACGACCTCGCGAAGCCGACGGTGATGCACGCGCCCGACCAGTCCCTGCTCTTCGCCGCCTTCCAGGAGATCGCGTCCTGAATTCGGCGGAGGGGCGGATGCCTCGGCATCCGCCCCTCCGGGATCGACGTCGGGCGCTCAGTCGAGTGCCGCGACGGCGACGTCCGGGTTGTCGCTGAAGAGCCCGTCGAGCCCGGCGTCGAGGAAGACGCGGATCTCGCCGGCCAGGTCGCCGATCCCGGCAGGGTCGCTGCTCGATCGGAACTCGGCGGGGAGGAACGCGTTCTCGCGTCGGAAGGTCCAGCCGTGCACGTCGAGCCCCGCGGCGTGCGCATCGGCGATGACGGGGCTCGGCGTCCCGAGGGTGCCGTCGGCGTTGCGCGGGATCGCGACGTTCTTCTCGATCCCGACGCCATCGGCGTACTCGGCGATCTCCGCGAGACCGGCGGGCGTCACGAGGTCGGCGTAGCTGCGCGGGTCGCCGGCGGCCGCGAGGTCGTAGGGCCGGCCGCTCGAGCTGATGAGCTGGGCGAGGGCGACCTCGGTCAGCCCGTCGAGCGCCTTCAGGTTCGCGACCTCGAAGCTCTGCACGATGACGGGGGCGTCCGCGCGGTCCAGGCCGTTCGCGGCGAGTTCGGCGACGAGCGGCTCCTCGAGCGACAGCCCGATCGCGTCGAAGTAGCTCGGATGCTTCGTCTCGGGGTAGACGCCGACCTGCTCGCCCTGGCAGCTCACGGAGTGGCGGGCGAGGTCGATGACCTCGTCGAGCGTCGGCACCTGGTAGAGGCCGTCGAACGCCGTGTTCTCCGGACGGATCTGGGGGAGGCGTTCGATCGCGCGCAGCGTCTTCAGCTCGGCGAGCGTGAAGTCCTCGGTGAACCAGCCGGTCACGGCGGCCCCGTCGATGGACTTCGTGGTCTTGCGCTGCGCGAACTCCGGGCGGGACGCGACATCCGTCGTCCCGCTGATCTCGTTCTCGTGCCGGGCGACGAGCACGCCGTCCTTCGTCGAGACGACATCGGGCTCGATGAAGTCGGCGCACTGGAGGATCGCGGTCTCGTACGCCGCGAGCGTGTGCTCGGGGCGGTAGCCGCTCGCGCCGCGGTGGCTGACGACGGTGATGTCGGAGGAGGGCACCCGCTCCTTCTCGAGGTCGATGAGGTCGAACTCGGTGTCGTCGGGCGTTCCGGGGATGCGCGCGTCGTTGCCGGGATAGTTGTTGTCGTTGCCGATGAGGAGGCGACCGTCGCGGAGTCGCACGACGGTCTCGAACGACTGCACCGGGAGTGAGAACACCTCGCCGGTCCCGTAGCCGTCGCCCGAGCCGAGCAGGTCGGGGTTCGCGATGCGCAGGGCATCCAGGACGAGCCGCTTCGTCAGGTAGCCCTCGTCGTCGGTGCGGGACAGGTCGATCTCGTAGACGCGCTTGGTGACCGCCTGGTCGCCCTCGAAGTCGTCGCGCTCGACGAGGAGCAGCACGTCACTGCGCACGGTGAAGGCGTCCCCGACGACGTTGGCGTCCTGGTCGGTCTGGTAGCTCCAGGTGCGGCCGGTGTACGCACCGGCCCTGGTGTCGAACTCCAGCACCTCGCGACGGCGCAGCTCGGGATCGTCGACGTACGAGCCCTCGAGGATCGGGTAGAGGTACCGGCCGCTCGTCGATGCGGCGAGCGCCTCGAAGCCGCGGCTCGCACGCACGCGCGGTGCCTCGCCGGCGCCGAGGTACGGGCTCTGCGGCGACTTCGCGTCGTCCGGCAACGGCACGGGCTTCTCCAGGAGCGTGCCGTCGGCGTCGAAGTGCAGGAGGAAGGGGCCGAACTCCTCGCCCACCCAGAAGGTGCCGTCCTTGGCCCGCACGATGGACTCGATGTCGAAGTCGGCGCCGGTCAGCAGGCGCTCCGGCGTCGACTCGTTCACGATGGGGAAGTCGAGCACGCGGTCGGCGTCGTTGTAGGAGATGAACCGCTCGACGACGATCTCGCCGGTGCCGCCGGCGGCGGTCTCCCAGTCGGGACGCACGAGGTAGTTGCGCAGCAGGAAGTCGGCCGAGTTCGCCTTGCTGCCGAAGCCGTTGTCGGGCTGGGCCCAGAAGGTGCCGTCGCCGTTGTCGAGCATCGCAGAGAAGCCCGGGATCACCTGGCCCGGGAACGGGCCGGTGCGGCCGTTGCCCGGCGAGGCGAGCGAGCCGGATGCCGGACCGGCCTCCACGTGGTCGGCCGAGAGCGTCGCGCGGGCGACGAGCGTCGGTTCGACGGTCTTCACCGTCGGATTCCGGGGTGGTCCGTCGCCCGCCGCGAATGCGGCAGGCGACGGGACGAGGAGGACGGCGGCCGTTGCTGCTGCGGCGGAGACGGCGAGGATGCGCGTCTGCGCGTGTCTGATGCGAGGTCCCATGGTGGCGAATCAATCGCCTCGCGGAGACGCGGGCATGTCCGGCGGTGGACGCGGCGTCGTCGAACGGGTGAACGCGAGGTGCGGGGGAAGCCGATGCCCAGCGCGGTCGCGGCCGTCGCGTCGATAGGCTTGCCGGGTGACCACGACCATCCTCGTCCTCAACGGGCCGAACCTCGGCCGCCTCGGCACTCGCGAGCCCGAGGTCTACGGCAGCGAGACGCTGGCCGACGTCGGTGCCGGGCTCGTGGCATCCGTGCCCGCCGATGTGGAGATCGACTTCCGCCAGACCGACGACGAGGGCGAGCTCATCGGCTGGATCCACGAGGCCGTCGACCGGCTCATGCCCGTCGTGCTGAACCCGGCGGCGTTCACGCACTACAGCTATGCCCTGCGCGACGCCGCGGCGCAGCTGAAGCAGGCCGGCGTGCCGCTCGTCGAGGTGCATCTCTCGAATCCGCACGCGCGTGAGACGTTCCGCCACACGAGCGTCATCTCCGGCGTCGCGACCGGGGTCATCGCCGGCTTCGGGGCGGATTCGTACCGGCTGGCGGTCGACTGGGTTCTGCGCTCGCGCGGATGAGTCGACTACACTCGATCAGTCGCACGCGATCGACGCGTGCCCTCTGACTTCCCTCGATCGATCGGAATCCCCTCCATGGCAAGCACCGCTGACATCAAGAACGGCGTCGTCCTGTCCATCGACGGCCAGCTCTGGAGCGTCATCGAGTTCCAGCACGTGAAGCCCGGAAAGGGCGGCGCGTTCGTCCGCACCAAGCTGAAGAACGTCGTCACCGGCAAGGTCGTCGATCGCACGTACAACGCCGGCGCGAAGATCGACATCGAGAACGTGGATCGTCGCGACTTCACGTACCTGTACAACGACGGCGAGGCGTTCGTGTTCATGGACACGTCCGACTACGACCAGCTCACCGTCCCCGCGACGGTCGTCGGCGACGCCGCCAACTTCATGCTCGAGAACCAGCCGGTCACCATCGCGTTGAACAACGGCAACCCGCTCTACGTGGACCTGCCCGCCTCGGTCGTGCTCGAGATCACCTACACCGAGCCCGGCCTGCAGGGCGACCGCTCGACCGGCGGCACCAAGCCCGCGACGGTCGAGACCGGCTATGAGATCCAGGTGCCCCTCTTCCTCGAGACCGGCACGAAGGTCAAGGTCGACACCCGGACGGGCGACTACCTCGGTCGCGTGAACGACTAGTGAGCGCTCGCACGAAGGCGCGCAAGCGCGCCCTCGACATGCTGTACTCGGCCGACATGCGCGGCGTGCCGGTCGAGAAGGTCCTCGCGACCGAGGCGGAACGCGCGGTGTCCGAGCCCGAGCGGCAGGCGTCGTGGCTGTATGCACGCGAGATCGTCGACGGCATCGTCGATCACCGCGAGGAGATCGACGAGCTCATCACGACGCATTCACGCGGCTGGACGCTCGAGCGCATGCCGGCCGTCGATCGCGCACTCCTGCGCATCGGCGTCTGGGAGATCCTCTACAACGACGAGGTTCCCGACCCCGTCGCGATCTCCGAGGCGGTCGAGGCGGCGACCGTGCTCTCGACCGATGACTCCGCGGGCTTCGTGAACGGCCTCCTCGCGGCGATCTCGCACGCGAAGGCGTAGCTCCGCGTCGCCGGCGTCCCAGTGCTGGCACGGGGCGGCGAGGGGTGGTATCCCTCGAAGGATTCCCGAGCGCGCCCGGATCCGCCGGATCAGCGGTCTCGATTCACTGGTTGTGGTGCTGCAGTGCAGTGCCCAGACCACAACCCCGAATCAGCTCTGGAAGGAGCATCCGCGTCATGTCCACCATCTCCGCCCCCACCGTCGGACGGCAACCCGTCGGTCCCCGCCCCGTCCCCGCATCCCGGATCGGCCTCCTCGACCGCCTCAGCCAGGTCGAGTCCGCGTTGAAGTCGTTCCTCCTCCGCTGGAGCGTCGACGCACTCCGAGTGGCGCTCGGCATCGTCTTCGTCGCCTTCGGCGTGCTGAAGTTCCTCCCCGGCGTGAGCCCCGTCGAGGCGCTGGTCGACGCGACGTGGGGCGTGCTCACGTTCGGCATCGTCGGAGGTCACCTCGCACTCGTGCTCACCGCGATCATCGAGACCGTCGCGGGCCTGGCCCTCATCTCCGGCGTCTTCGCCCGGTTCGGCCTCGTCCTGCTCGCGATCGCCTTCGTCGGCATCCTCTCGCCGCTCGTGTTCTTCCCGGGGGAGCTCTTCTCCGAGGTCGGCCCGACCCTGCTCGGCCAGTACGTCATGAAGAACGTCGTCCTGGTCGCCGCGGCGCTCGTGGTCGCCTCGCGAGTGCTCCGCGGACCCGTGCGGTCCGCACGATGACCCCTGGCATCTCGGCCACCGCGAAGGGGCGAGGCGATCGATCGCCTCGCCCCTTCGGCGTTCCCGGGGACCGAACAGTGCGTCTCAGGCCGCATGCACGGCGGCCCGGGGGCGGGACGGTGCCGGAGCGTCGACGCGAGGACCCCACGCCGCGATGGCGCACATCTCGATTCCGAGCCCGACGAGCGTGCCGTGCGGCCAATACGTCAGGACGAAGGTGGATGCCACGAGGATCGGCAGCGTCATCCCGAGCAGCAGGCGTTCCCATCGGGGCACCTGGGCCCGTCGCCGAGCGATGAGCGCCGTGATGAACGCCCAGAGCCCGATCGCGATGAGGAGGAAC
>JAPSJU010000119.1 GCA_031178025.1 Agromyces sp.
GCCGGCCTCGGGCCCGTGGCGCCTCGCTCGGGTTCGGGCGGAGGGGAGCCGGGCGCGCCTGATGACGGGGGCACCGGGGACGGTGCGCCCGATGACGGGGGCACCGGGGACGGTGCGCCCGCGGACGGCGGCCAGGGCGACGGCGGCGGCAATGGCAACGGCAACGGGAACGGCGGAGGCAACGGCAACGGCGGAGGGAACGGCGGCGGAGGCGGCCCCGGATGACGCGTTCCGGGCTCGAATCCTCAGACGTCGAGCTCGTCGCCCGGTTCGAGCGGCAGGTAGTGCCCGCCGCCCTGCTCGGTCGCCCATCCGAGCCGGACGTTCGACAGTGAGACGCCGGCCCGGGAGAGCACCATCTCATGGGTCGGGAACGCGCGGCGCGGCGCCACCGCCTGCACGTAGTCCATCGCCTCGCTGATCTTCATCCATGGCGCACCCGCCGGCGCGGCGAGCACGTCGACGACGACGCCCTGCGGGACGGTGAAGGAGTCGCCCCCGTAGTACAGCGCGCCGTTCACCAGCACGCCGAGATTGTCGACGATCGGGATGGAGCGGTGGATCTCGGCGTGCCGGCCGCCGAAGAACCGCACGCGGAATGCGCCGACATCCACCTCATCGCCTGCCTGCACCGTCTCGAACGCGAAGTCGGATGCCGCAGTCGCGACGCCGGCCGGGCCCAGGAATCGCACGCCGGGATTCCGGTCGCGGATGCGTCCGAGTTGCTCGGGCGTCCAGTGGTCGTCGTGCTCATGCGTGACGACCACGGCGACCACACCGTCCTGGTCGGTGATCGGCCGGGTGAACTTGCCGGGGTCGACGATGAGCCGGTCACCGGATTCCTCGATGACGAGCGCGGCATGTTCGAGCTTCGTGAGTCGCATGGGTCGAGCCAACACCGGCCCGCAGCGGGCGCGCAAGCCCGCCGACTGCCAGAATCGGCCCATGGCCACCGACCCGCGCCGCCTGCTCGTCGCCGTCAATCCGATGGCCGCATCCGGTCGCAATCGCGATGTCGGCCCCGCGGTCGTCGCGCGGCTGATGGCCGAGGGCTTCGACGTCGCCATGCTGCGCGAGGCGAACATCGAGCTGTTGCGGCGAGCGGCGGAGGCGGCCGTGGCCGACGGGATCGACGGCCTCGTCGTCGTCGGCGGCGACGGGATGGTCTCCCTCGGCGCCAACCTGCTCGCCTCGAGCGGCATCCCGCTCGGCATCGTGCCTGCCGGGACGGGGAACGACTTCGCACGCGGACTCGGCCTGCCCCACGACGACCCGGCGAGGGCCACCGAGGCGCTCATCTCGGCGCTCGCGCGCCCGCCCCGCCGGGTGGACGCGGCGCTCGTCACCCACGGCGACCTCCGCACGTGGGTCGCCTGCGTCGTCTCGGCCGGCTTCGACGCCGTCGTCAACGAGCGGGCGAACCGGATGACGCATCCGCGCGGACCGAGCCGCTACACGCTGGCGCTCACGCGGGAACTCGCCACCTTCCGGCCCCGCCGCTACACGATCACGGTCGACGGCGTCCGCCGCGAGCAGCGCGCGATGCTCGTCTCGGTCGCGAACAACGGCTCGCTCGGCGGTGGGATGCGGCTCGTGCCGCACGCCGATCTCTTCGACGGACTGCTCGACGTGCTCATCGTCCACCCGCTCTCCCGAGCCGGGCTCGTCCGGGTGCTCCCGAAGGTCTTCTCGGGAGCGCACACGGAGCACCACGCGGTCGAATTCCTGCGCGGGCGGCGCATCTCGATCGACGCGGCCGACATCGTCGCCTACGGCGACGGCGAGCGTCTCGGGCCGCTGCCGATCGACGTCGAAGCGGTGCCCGGGGCCCTGGCGGTGTTCGCGCCGACCTGAGGTGCCGTGGTCGCCGGCACGATTTTGCGGCTGCCCCGAGCCTGTGTCATACTCTTCAAGTTGTCGATCCGGCCCCATCGTTTAGCGGCCTAGGACACCGCCCTCTCACGGCGGCAGCGCGGGTTCAAATCCCGCTGGGGTCACCATCGTGACATACGTCGACACCGTGAATGCCCTCGCTCAGGCGAGGGCATTCGGCGTTTCCGGGGGAGCCTCCCCGTGCGTCGTGCGGTGATCGGCATCCGCTAGACTCGTCCGAGCGAAGGGGAGTATCCCGCGGGGCGCACGCCTCGGGCCACGATCGTCAGTACGAGCGCCGAAGACGCCGCTCCGGTCGTGGAGGCGCGCCGCCGGCGTGGTCGGGAGAGACTTTCGGGTTCACCTGTACCCTCACTCACCCGGAAGGCCCCCTGTGCTCGAACTCCCCGTCTGGTTCGAGGTCGGATCCCTCGTGGTCCTGACCCTCATCCTCATCGGTGACCTGTTGCTCGTGGTCAAGCGACCCCACGTGCCGTCCTTCCGCGAGTCGACCCTCTGGGTCGCGTTCTACGTGGCGCTCGCTCTGATCTTCGCCCTCCTGATGCTGCTGCTCGGCGACTCGGACCATGCCGTGGAGTTCCTCGCCGGCTGGCTCACGGAGTACAGCCTGTCCATCGACAACCTCTTCGTGTTCGTCGTCATCATGGCGCGCTTCTCGGTGCCGAAGAAGATGCAGCAGGAGGTGCTCATGGTGGGCATCATCCTCGCCCTGATCTTCCGCGGCGTGTTCATCCTGCTCGGCGCCCAGTTGATCGCGAACTTCAGCTGGATCTTCTACATCTTCGGCGCATGGCTCGTGTGGACGGCGATCCAGCAGGCGTTCCTGCACCGCGAGGAGAACGCCGAGGAGAACGAGAGCAAGCTCATCCGCGCGCTGCGCCGCCGCGTGCGCATCTCCGACGACTTCGACGGGATCAAGCTCCGTACGACGGTCGACGGGACGCGCGTGTTCACGCCCATCCTCATCGTCTTCATCGCGATCGGCACCACCGACCTGCTCTTCGCGCTCGACTCGATTCCCGCGATCTTCGGGATCACGCAGAGCCCGTTCATCGTCTTCACCGCGAACGTGTTCGCGCTCATGGGCCTGCGCCAGCTGTACTTCCTCCTCGGCGGCCTGCTCGAGCGACTCGAGTACCTGAAGTACGGCATCGCCTTCATCCTGGGCTTCATCGGCGTGAAGCTCGTGCTGCACGCCCTGCACGTGAACGAACTGCCGTTCATCAACGGCGGCGAGCACGTGGAATGGGCGCCCGAGATCACGACGTGGACCTCGCTCGGCGTCATCGTCGCCGCGATGGCGGTCGCGACGATCGCGAGCCTCGTGAAGGCGCGGGTCGATGCGAAGCGGCGGGGGCACACGCTCATGGAAGAGGTGCCGCACTTCACCGAGGACACCCCCAGTCGCGAGCGGTGACCGGGTACCGCTGCGCGTGACGGTCCTGCGCGTTCCGCGACGGGTGCCCGGTATTGCTAGCGTGGGAACGCGGCGCCTGAGCGGCGTGGGGCGATGAGTCCCGAAGCGAGTTGCGACGAGGAGAACCGTGTCGGTTGATGGCGAGGGGATCGTCGCGCTTCCGCGCGGCGCCGCCGTGATCGCGCATAGCGCGCAGAGCGATGTCGGCAGGGTGCGCAGCGTCAACGAGGACTCCTTCCTCGCCGAGGCGCCCGTGTACCTGGTCGCCGATGGGATGGGCGGTCATGCGCGGGGCGATGCCGCGAGCCGCGCCGTGGTCGAGACGTTCCGCCGACACCTCGAGGCGGGCCGGCCCTCCTCGCCCGAGCAGGTGCTCGACGCCATCCACAGCTCGAACGAGGCCGTCCGCGCCTTGAGCGACGAGGGGGAGGAGGGCACCGCGGTGGCGGGGACCACCCTCACCGGCGTGGCCCTCGTCGATGCCGGCGACGGCGCCGGGTTCCACTGGATGGTCTTCAACGTCGGCGACTCGCGCGTCTACTCGTGGGACGGTCGCACCCTCGAGCAGCTGAGCATCGACCACTCCGCCGTGCAGGAGCTCGTCGACGCCGGCCTCATCCGTGCCGACGAGGCGGAGCGGCATCCGGACCGCAACGTGATCACCCGTGCCCTCGGCGCCGACGAGGTGATCGACCCCGACGTCTGGCTCATCCCGGCAGTCGGCAGGCAGGTGTTCCTGATCTGCTCGGACGGCCTCTCGAAGGAGGTCGACGATGAGCGCCTCGCCGAGATCCTCTCGGGCGACACCGGCCATGCGGCCGGTCTGGCCGGAGAGCTGGTCGAGGCCGCGCTCGAGCACGGCGGCCGTGACAACGTGACGGCGATCGTCGTGGAGTCCGAACTCGGAGGCGATGACGACGACAACGAGACGACGCGCGATCGAGCCGCCTCGCGGTCCCGCGTGACCGAGGACACCACTCCGCGTCCCGAGAAGGGCCACCATGGCGACCTACCGTCCTGACCCGGCTTCCGAGTGGCTCGCCGCCGTTCGAGGGAACCTGGTGCTGGTCGTCCCGTCGTCGTCCGCCCCGACACTCGCCGAACTGTGGCCCCGGCTCGCCGAGCCCGACCCCACCGCCCTCGTGCTCGACCGGCTGGCCGAGAACGGGCTCGCCTCGACGCCGTCCTTCGCCCTCGTCGTCCGTGACGATGAGGGCGGCGCGCGCGCGGTCGTGCGGGGACCGCTCGGTGTTCGTGCCGGCGGCACGACCGTGTCGGGCATCGGAGTGTCGACGTGGGCGGAACGGATGCTCGACCCCGGCGATGTCGGCCACGGCGAGATGCTCATCGGCCCCGTCGCCGAACTCGGGGCCGACGGCGGCGATGCCTCGCTCCCGGTCCTCGAGGCGGTCGTCCCCGCGCGCTGCGTCCGCTCCTCCGCGCATGAGCCCGTGGCCCAGGGCGAGACCCGGTCGAGTGCCTCGGCCGCCGTGCTGCTTCCGGCCGCTCCACCGACGCCGGCGCCGAGCCCGCCCGCCTTCCACGTCTCCGTGCCGCCGGTGCGGCCCGCGCCTCCGCCCGCGACGGCGCCCGCCCCCGCGACCGTGGCGGCGGAGCAGACGATGGTGCCCGTCGAGGACACGATCGCCGTACCCGTGCCGCTGCCCGGGCGCGTCACTCCGGCGGCCACGGGCTCAGACCCGGTGGGCGTCGTGCCGATCGGCGGATCGCTCGACGGCGACCACGACGGGCTCACGGTCGCGAGCGTCGACCTGCGACGATTGCGCGCCGAGCGCGCCGAGCGCGCCGAGCGCGACAGCGAGGCCGCCTCCGCCCCCGACCAGGAGCGGACGCGCCCCGGTGCCGTGCCGAACCTCCGCATGCCCGACGGGGCGCTGGAGGCGATCGGGCACGAGGTCGTCCTCGGCCGTGCCCCGAGCGTGAGCCAGGTCTCCGGCGTACGCCTGCCCCGCCTCGTCACGATCGGCGCCGGAGACCCCGACATCTCACGCAACCACCTTCGCGTCACCCTCGAGGGGGGAACGGTCGTCGTGACCGACCTGCAGTCGCGCAACGGCACGCACGCGGTGGCCCCGGGAAAGCCCCCGATCAAGCTGCGAGCGGGGGAACCGACCCCGGTGCTCGTGGGGACCGTGCTCGACCTCGGCGGCGGCTGGACCATCCAGGTGGTCGGCGACTGATGCGGCGTGCACCGTCGGCGCCGCCCGACCTGCCCGGGTACACGCCGCTGCAACTCCTCGGTTCGGGCGGCTTCGCGGACGTCTTCCTCTACGAGCAGCGGCTCCCGCGACGCAAGGTCGCCGTGAAGGTCCTGCTCACCGAGGAGCTCGGTCGCGATACGCGAACACAGTTCGTCGCAGAGGCCAACCTCATGGCCCAGCTCTCGGCGCACCCGTTCATCGTGACGATCTTCCACGCCGACGTCTCGGCCGACGGCCGGCCGTACTTCGTCATGGAGTACTGCTCCGGCCCGAGTCTCTCGGAACGCTACAAGCGGGAGCGATTCAAGGTCGAGGACGCCCTCCGCACCGGCATCCGCCTCGCCGGTGCGATCGCGACGGCGCACGCCGCGGGGATCCTGCACCGTGACATCAAGCCGGCCAACGTGCTCACCAACGACTACGGATGGCCGGCACTGACCGACTTCGGCATCTCCTCCACCCTCGAGGGCGAGTTGCCGGCCCACACGGTGACGTCGCCCGTCGACGCCTCCTCGACCTCGTCCGGACAGTCCGCCGTGGGCATGAGCGTGCCGTGGTCGCCGCCCGAGATGTTCGCCGACGACCCGAGGCCCGACCAGCGCAGCGACGTGTTCTCCCTCGCTGCCACGGTGCACACCCTCCTGGCCGGGCGCACCCCGTTCGAGATCCCCGGTCGTCCGAACGGTTCCCTCGACCTGATCGGGCGGATCGAGCGTGGCACCATCACGCCTCCCGATCGCGACGACGTGCCGCGGAGCCTCATCGCGGTCCTCGCCAAGGGCATGGCGACCCGCCGGTCGGAGCGGTACCAGAGCGCGGTCGAGTTCGCACGCGCACTGCAACGGGTCGAGCTCGAGCTGGGGTACGCCCCGACGAACATCGAGGTGCCGAACCTCGC
>JAPSJU010000120.1 GCA_031178025.1 Agromyces sp.
TGCAAACGCATGGAAACACGAGGTATTCCGCCGATCCGGAAATTCACATGGCGAGGTCGCGTCGCAGGGTGAGCACCCGTTCCACCGCATCGTCGAGACGTTCGGAGCTGATGCGTCCCGATTCCACCGCACCGACGATCGAGGCGACGAGCCCCTCGACCGAGATGCCGAAGTCCGAGGGGTCCGCGGGAAGCACGTAGAGCAGCAGGTCTGCGCCCGCCGCGATCGCTCGGACGGCGTTCTCGCCGGCATCGGCGTACTCGGCCAGCCCGTTGTGCTGGAGCATGAGCATGTCGTCGGTGACCACCACGCCCTCGAAGCGGAGCTCGTCGCGAAGGATGCGGTGCCATTCGGGTGAGAGGGACGCCGGCGCGGGGTCCACGGCCGGGTAGGCCAGGTGGCCGGTCATCACGAGCTCGGCCCCCGCACCGATCCCGGCGGCGAACGGGAGGGCGGCGCTGCCTCGCCATTCGTCGAGCGTGAGCGGCGCTGCCGGCACGCTCGAGTGCGAGTCGCCGGGCGCGGCTCCGTGTCCGGGGAAGTGCTTGATGGTACTCGCGACGGTGCCGCGCTCGCCGGTGACGGCGGCTGCCACTCGCTCCGCAGCGCCGGCCGGGTCGGTTCCCAGTACACGGCCGAAGATGAAGGAGGCGGGGTCCGCCGTGACATCCGCCACGATGCCGAAGTTCACGGTGACGCCGACGTCGGAGAGCGTGCCTGCTCGCGCCGCGAACGCCTCCTGCGACGCCGCGGGAGCTGCAGCGCGGAGGGACCCCGCGCTCGCCGCGGTGTCCCACGGGAGTCGCTGCACCTCACCGCCCTCCTCGTCGATGCCGATCAGCACCGGCGTCTCCAGATCGGCCTGCACCGCAGTCGTGAGCGCAGCGAGCCCGGCCGCATCCGACGGCACGTTGTCGCCCATGAGGATGAGCCCGGAGACTCCCGCCTCGACGAATGCGCGAAGCGGCGCCGGGTCGGTCCCCGGCGCGTGCAGCATGAGGAGCGATGCCGCCTTCTGCGCCGGGGTGAGCTGCGACATCCGCGCATCGACCCACTCGCCGACCGGGTCGACCGGGGGCGCCGGCGTCGACGGCCGCGCGTCCGCCGTCGGAGCGGGAGCCCGCGTCGACGGGATCGCCGCGCTCGTCGGAGCACACGCCGTCATGCCGACGAGCACCACCGCGAGGATGCACGGGAGTGCGCGGGTTCGCTTCGCACGCATCCGGGAAAGTGTACGCTGCGTGTCCGGACGCCCGCCGAGAACGCCCATGGGTAGACTCGCGGGCCTCGGGAGGGGGGTGCTGTGCCAGCCGGCCTTCGAAGGATCGCCATCGCGGCGACGATGATCGCCGCCGTCGTCGGCATGGCGGCGGCGCCGTCGACGACCTCCCACGCCGAGGAGTATCCGAGCTGGGATGAAGTCGTCGCCGCGAAGTCCGACGTCGCCACTCGGGAGGCGGAGGCCGCGCGCATCATGGGATTCGTCGAGGAGCTCGAGGCCGAGGCAGGACGCCTCGGAGACGCTGCCGTCGCGACCGCCGCCGCCTCCTCAGCGGCCGAGGCGGCGCGGGCGGTCGCTGCAGAACGGGCCGGCACGCTCGCCGCCGCCGCCGAGGAGGCGGCACGCACCGCGTCCGCCTCGTCCGCCCAGTTGGGCCGGGTCGGCGCCGTGCTGGCCCGGTCGGGCGGAGCGGACGTCACCCTCCGTCTGCTGTTCGGCGGTGACGAGGACCTGCTCATCGGCCTCTCCCGTGCGGCGCAACTCACGAACGTCTACGGCTCGGTGTCGGCGCGGGCGTCCGCCGAGCGGGCGGATGCAGCGGCGCTGAGCGCGCAGGCCGACGTCGCCGAGGCGGAGCGAACGCGCTTGGCCGCCCAAGCCGCCGATGCCGCAGACACGGCGCGTGTCGCGCAGGAGGCGGCGGAGGCGAAGATCGCGGAACAGCGCTCGAGCCTCGATACCCTCTATGCGCAACTCGCGAGCCTGCGAGACAGGTCCGTCGATCTCGAGCGCCGGTTCCGGATCGGCGAGGAGGCGGCGCGCGAGCAGGCGGCACGCGAGCAGGCGGCACGCGAGCAGGCAGCGCGCGAGCAGGCAGCGCGCGAGGCGGCGGCCGGCGCGGGCGGTGGCGCTCCCCCACCCGGCGTCGTCGTGGATCGGGCCGCCGCGAAGTCCTATGCGGCGAGCGTCCTGTCGGCATACGGCTGGGGCGGGGAGCAGTTCCGCTGCCTCGACCTGCTCTGGACGCGCGAGTCCGGCTGGCGCGCCGATGCCTACAACGCCTCGAGCGGTGCGTACGGCATCCCGCAATCCCTTCCCGGCAGCAAGATGGCCGCCGCGGGCGCCGACTGGCGCACGAACGCGGCGACGCAGATCAACTGGGGACTGTCGTACATCTCGGGTCGGTACGGGTCCCCGTGCGCCGCATGGGCGCATTCCGAGGCCGTCAACTGGTACTGATGGCCCAGCACGACGAGGATCGGAGGCACTTCAGCCGGCACGCGGCGGAGGGGGTGCTGCTCCTGGGCGGCGCGGCCGCCATCCTGCTCCAGCTCGCCGATCCGCGGGTCGCGCGGGGCGTCGCCCGGCACAGCGGCTTCCGCGATCGACCGCTCGACCGCTTGATCGGCACGGTGGACTACCTCTACGCCGTCGGGTTCGGTGACGCGCAGCTGACCTCCGCCGCCGTGCGAGCCGTCAACCTCGCCCACCGCCCGGTCCATGGCAGGACGGACGCGGATGGTCCGGCATACGACGCATCCGACCCGGATGCGCAGCGCTGGGTGGCGTCGACGATGCTCGCCGTCGCCCTCGAGTTGCACGAGCGCCTCTGGGGGAAGCTCGACGATGCGACGGCCGACGCGATCGTGCGTGGCTACGCACCGCTCGGAACGCGACTGCAGGCGTCACCCGCGGGATGGCCCACGACCCGCGCGCAGTTCGAGGCGTGGTGGGACGAACGTCTCGCCACCGCGCACGTCGGGGACGACGCGCGACTCGTCGCCCGCACGCTGCTGTCCGGCGCATCCGCCCTGCCGCGCGGCATCCGATGGCTGCTGCCCCCCGTGCGGCTCATCACCGCGGCACTCCTGCCGGAACCCGTGCGGACCGCGTACGGATTCCGGTGGACCCCCCGTGCCGAACGCGCAGCGGAGGCCTGGCTCGCCGGTCTCGCCATCGTCTGGCCACTGCTGCCACGCTTCGTCCGTCACGCCCCGATGCGCGCATCCCTCCGACGCGCGCGGCGCCGCAGCCGGTACGCTGGGCATGAACCGCGAGGACGACGATGACCCAGCAGACACCGCATCGCAGCGAGGCGCTCGACAGCATCGATCGGCGCATCGTCGCCGAGCTGAGCCGTGACGGACGGCTGTCGGTACGCACGCTCGCCGAGCGGGTGCACATCTCCCGCACCGCCGCGCACAATCGCGTGCAGCAACTGCAGAAGCGCGGGGTCATCACCGGGTTCGGGGCCCAGATCGACCGCAAGGCGATCGGCCTGCACATCTCGGCACTCGTGGTCGTGCGGATCGGCGACGTCTCCTGGGAGGAGATCGCTGCGAAGCTCGCGAAACTGCCCTTCGTCGAGAAGGTGCAGGCGGTCTCCGGAGACATCGACATCATCCTCACCGTGAGCGCCCCCGACCACGAGCAGCTGAGCCAGGCGATCCTGCGCGACATCCACGACATGCCGGGCGTCATCTCCACGCGATCCCACCTGATCCTCGCCGAACTCGAGGGTCGGCCGCCTGCGCAGAGCCTGGACATCTGGCGCAGCTGACGCCCCAGCGACGGACGAACGGCAACGGATCGGCACACGCAGTGCCGTTCGTTCACGCTTCCCGGCCACGCCCTGCGCGCCCGTGGAAACTGGCGCACGATGGCTTCATGAGCCTCAACGTCGAGCATCAGCCCACCCGCGCACTCCCGTCGGAGAAGCCCATCCGGCTCCTCGACAACGCGGGACATGCGGTGCGCGGCGCTGCGGCAGGCGGCTTCGAGCTTCCCGCGCTCGACGTCCTGCTGGAGCTGTACCGGCGGATGGTCGTCGCCAGGCGATTCGACGTGCAGGTGACGGCGCTCACCAAGCAGGGTCGCCTCGCGACCTACCCCTCCGCGTACGGGCAGGAGGCGTGCGAGATCGGCGCCGTCTCCGCCATCGAGGCGCACGACTGGTTCTTCCCCACCTACCGCGACAGCATCGCGCTGCTCACGCGCGGGATCCGACCAGGCGACATCCTCGCGTCGTTCCGCGGTGACTGGCACAACGGCTACGACCAGCACGCGCATCGCTGCGCATCGCAGGCGACGCCGCTCGCCACGCAGGCACTGCACGCGGTCGGGCTGGCACACGCGGCCCGCCTGCGGAACGATCCGCTCGTCACGCTCACCTACCTCGGTGACGGGGCCACGAGCGAGGGCGACGCGCACGAGGCCTTCAACTTCGCAGCGGTGTGGCAGACGCCGACCGTCTTCCTGATCCAGAACAACCAGTTCGCCATCTCGACGCCGATCGCGCGGCAGTCTCGCGCCGCGACGCTCGCCGACAAGGCCGTCGGGTACGGAATGCCGGGCTACCATGTCGACGGCAACGACGTCGCGGCGATGTACGCGGTCACCCGCGCCGCCGTGGAGCGGGCACGGGCCGGGGGCGGACCCACCCTGATCGAGGGACTCACCTACCGAGTCGAGGCCCACACGAACTCCGACGACCCGACCCGCTACCGCCAGGCACGAGACGTCGAGCACTGGAAGCGCCGCGACCCCATCGAGCGCCTCGAGAAGTACCTGGTCTCGGAGGGGGCGCTGGCCGACGAGATGCGCGCGGAGATCGCGGATGCCGCAGAGTCGGTCGCGGAGCACACGCGCGACGTCATGACGGCCGACGCCGAGCTCGACCCGCTCGAGCTCTTCGATCACGTCTACTCGCGGCCGAGGGCGGCGCTCCTCGAGCAGCGGGCACGCCTCGAAGCCGAGCTCGCGGACACCGCGGAGCTCCACTCCGCCGGCCCGGCAGGAGCCGCCAGGTGACCACGACGACGACCCCCACGGAACATCCCGGTGCCACGGCCGCGGGCGCCGCACCGGTGACCATGGCGGGCGCGTTGAACGCGGCCCTCCGCGACGCCATGGAAGCGGATGATCGCGTGGTCGTCTACGGCGAGGATGTCGGCCCGCTCGGCGGTGTCTTCCGGGTCACCGATGGACTGCAGGCGCAGTTCGGCGATCGACGCATCTGGGATTCGCCGCTCGCGGAGTCGGGCATCGTCGGCACGGCCATCGGCATGGCGATGTACGGCATGCGCCCGGTCGTCGAGATGCAGTTCGACGCCTTCAGTTACCCGGCCTTCGAGCAGATGGTCTCGCACGTGGCGAAGATGCGGAACCGGACGAAGGGCCGCCTGACGCTTCCGATGGTCGTCCGCATCCCCTGCGCCGGCGCGATCGGCGGCGTCGAGCACCACTCCGACTCCTCCGAGGCGTACTGGACCGCGACACCCGGACTCACGGTCGTGATGCCGTCGAACCCGGCCGACGCCTACTCCATGCTGCGCGAGGCGATCGAGAGCGACGACCCCGTGGTGTTCATGGAGCCGAAGAGCCGGTACTGGTCGAAGGCCGAGCTCGCACTGCCGGTCAGGACGGCGGCGATGGATCGCGCCGTGGTCGTCCGCGAGGGCAGCGACGTGACCCTGCTCTCCTACGGTCCCACGGTCCGCACGGCGCTCGAAGCCGCCGATGCGGCGGCCGCCGAGGATCTCTCGATCGAGGTCGTGGACCTGCGGAGCCTGTCGCCGTTCGATGACGACACGGTTTCCGCATCGGTGCGCAAGACCTCCCGGGCGGCCGTCATCCACGAGGCGGCGCAGTTCGGTGGCTACGGCGCGGAAGTCGCCGCCAGGGTGACCGAGCGCAACTTCTTCCACCTGGCGGCACCGGTGCTCCGGATCACCGGCTTCGACATCCCCTATCCCTCGCCGAAGCTCGAGGAGCACCACCTGCCGACCGCCGACCGCGTGCTCGCCGCGCTCGACACGTGGGAGTGGGAGGACCGGTCGTGAGCCGCGACTTCATCCTGCCCGACCTCGGCGAGGGCCTCACGGAGGCGGAGATCGTCGCCTGGCTCGTCGCCCCCGGCGACGTGGTGGCCATCGACCAGCCCGTCGTCGAGCTGGAGTCCGCGAAATCGGTCGTGCAGCTCCCGTCCCCGTTCGCCGGCGTCGTCGAGTCGCTCGGTGGCGAGGTGGGCGGAGTCCTGCACGCCGGCGAGGTGCTCATGACGCTCGCGCCGGCGGCGGACGCCCCAGCGTCGGC
>JAPSJU010000121.1 GCA_031178025.1 Agromyces sp.
TCGGATTTGGGCAGGTAGTCGTTCATGCTGCGGCTCCCTTCGAGGGCTGGTGCACGCGGGTCACTTGACGAGGGGGAAGAGGATCGTCTCACGGATGCCGAGACCCGTGAGCGCCATGAGCAGGCGGTCGATGCCCATGCCCATGCCGCCCGTCGGCGGCATGCCGAACTCGAGGGCCCTCAGGAACTCCTCGTCGAGGCGCATCGCCTCGGGATCGCCGCCGGCGGCGAGCTTCGCCTGCTCGACGAAGCGATCGCGCTGCACGACCGGGTCGATGAGCTCGGAGTACCCCGTCGCGAGCTCGAAGCCGCGGACGTAGAGGTCCCACTTCTCGACGACGCCCGGGATGGAGCGGTGCGCGCGCACGAGCGGCGAGGTGTCGAGCGGGAAGTCCATGACGAAGGTGGGGCGCTCGAGCCGCGGCTTCACGTGGTGCTCCCAGAGCTCCTCGACGTACTTGCCGGGCAGGGGGTGGTCGATCTCGATGCCCGCGGCGTCGGCGAACTCCTTGAGGCGCCCCATCGGCGTCTCGGCGGTGACCTGTTCGCCGACGGCCTCGGAGAGCGAGTCGTACATCGAGAGCCGCTCCCATTCGCCGCCGAGGTCGAACGCGGTGCCGTCGGCCCAGGTCACGACGTGCGAGCCCGAGACGGCGATCGCGGCATCCTGGATCAGCTGCTGGGTGAGATCGGCGATCGAGTGGTAGTCGCCGTACGCCTCGTACGCCTCGAGCATCGCGAACTCGGGGCTGTGCGTCGAGTCGGCGCCCTCGTTGCGGAAGTTGCGGTTGATCTCGAAGACGCGCTCGATGCCGCCGACGACCGCGCGCTTCAGGTACAGCTCGGGTGCGATCCGCAGGTAGAGCTCGGTGTCGAACGCGTTCGAACGCGTCACGAAGGGGCGGGCGGATGCCCCGCCGTGCATGACCTGCAGCATCGGCGTCTCGACCTCGATGAAGCCGAGGGAGTCGAACGTGCGGCGGAGGCTCGCGTTGACCTTGGCGCGATCGATGACGTTCCGTCGCGACTGCTCGCGGGCGATGAGGTCGAGGTAGCGGCTGCGAACGCGCGTCTCCTCGGAGAGCTCGTTGTGCAGGTTCGGCAGCGGGAGGATCGCCTTCGACGCCATGCGCCACTCCTTCACCATGATCGACAGCTCGCCGCGGCGGCTCGTGATGACCTCTCCCGCCACGAAGACGTGGTCGCCGAGGTCGACGAGCTCCTTCCACTCGGCGAGCGGCTCGGCGCCCACCTCGGCGAGCGAGACCATCGCCTGGATGCGGCTGCCGTCGCCGGACTGGAGGGTGGCGAAGCAGAGCTTGCCCGTGTTGCGCGAATGCACGACGCGGCCGGCGACGCCGACCTGCTCGCCGCTCGCCTCGTCGACGCCGAGGCCGACGAAGCGATCGCGCACCTCGGGGATCGTCGCCGTGATCGGGAGGCGCACGGGGTACGCGCCGAAGGCGAGGTCATCGGATGACGCGATCAGGCGATCGCGCTTCGCGAGCCGGATCGCCTTCTGCTCCGAGATCTCCTCGGCAGTGGGCTCGACTGCGGCATCCGTGTGGTTCTCGGCCATCGTTCTCTCTCGTTGCGCGGAAACGTGCGTGCCCCAGCCTACTTGGGCGGAGCTGGGCGGTTCACGGGCGCGGTCAGCCGAGGGTGATGGTCGCGTTGTCGATGAGGCGCGTGGCGCCGACCCGCGCGGCGACGAGCATGACGACCTCGCCCCTGGCGTCGTCGTCGACCGGCAGGAAGGTCTGCGGATCGACGACGACGAGGTAGTCGAGGGTGACGTCGTCGTGATCGCCGAACGCGGCGGTTCCCTCGGCGAGCACCTCCGCCAGGCCGTCGCCGGACGCGGCATCCCCGGCACGCAATGCCTCGGAGAGCGTGAGCGCCGCCGCCCGCTGCCCCGGGTCGAGGTAGCGATTGCGGCTCGAGAGGGCGAGACCGTCGGGTTCCCGCACCGTCGGCACGACCTCGATCGACACCGGCACGTCGAGGTCCCGGACCATGCGCCGCACGAGGAACACCTGCTGCGCGTCCTTCTGGCCGAACAGGGCGACGTCGGGACCGACGATGTGCAGCAGCTTGCTGACGACCGTGAGCATCCCGTCGAAGTGGCCCGGCCGCGACGCGCCCTCGTAGAGCGTGCCGACGTGACCGGCGGTGACGCGGGTCTCCGTCTCGCCGTTCGGGTACATCTCAGCGGCCGCCGGGGCGAAGACGAGGTCGACGCCGAGCGCGGTGAGCGCGGCGACATCCGCGTCGAGGGTGCGGGGGTAGCGGTCGAGGTCCTCGTTCGCCCCGAACTGCAGCGGGTTCACGAAGATCGAGACCACCACGACGTCGGCGAGCTCGCGGGCCCGCCGCACGAGTGCGAAGTGCCCCTCGTGCAGCGCCCCCATGGTGGGGACGAGGGCCACGGATGCTCCGCGCGCGCGCTGCCCGGCCACCATCGCGCGCAGTTCCCCGATGGTCGGCGCCACGCGTGCACCGGCGGTGACCTCCGTCACTCGCGACCTCCCAGCGGCCCCTCATCGGTTCGGGCCCCGTCGATCGTACCCGCGCCGTCGACGAGCGGCCCGCCGTCGTGTCGGGCGAGCGCGTTCTCGACGGTGCTGCGCACGAGGTGGGCGAGCACCGCACCCGGGCGGCCGACGCCGATGCCCGCGAGCAGCGTGCTCGCCTGGTCGACGATCGCGCTCGAGAAGGAGACCGCCGTGTCGATCGCCTCGGCGTACGCGGGCCGGTCCGCCTCGGCCACGACGAAGGGCTCCCCGCCCATCTCGACGACGAGCGCCTGCGCGATGGGGAGCACCGGGCTGGGCGCGGTGACGGCGAACCACGTGCCAGGCAGTCGGGCCAGGTCGATGCTCGTTCCCGTGAACGCCATCGCGGGATGCACCGCGAGCGGGATGGCGCCCGCGCGCCACGCGGGCTCGAGCACCGAGGTGCCGAACCGCGCCGCGGTGTGCATCACGAGCTGGCCAGGACGCCAGACGCCCGCTTCCGCGAGGCCCGCGACGAGCCGGCCGAGCTCGGCCTCCGGCACGGCGAGCATCACGAGCTCGCTGCGTTCGACGATGTCGGGGATCGCCAGCACGGGCACCGCCGGCAGCATCGCCGCCGCTCGTTCCCGGCTCGCCTCGGACACCGCCGCGATGCCCGTGAGCGCGTGACCGGCTCCGGCGAGGGACGCCGCGAGCACGGCGCCCACCCGCCCGGCGCCGATCGTGCCGACGCCGAGTCGGCCGGCCCGCTCAGCCGGCATGGAAGTGCTCCGCGTTCGCCGGCGACGGAGCGCCGGACGCCGCCGCGACCTCGGCCCGCCAGTGCAGGGACGTGTCGTTCGCTGCGCGTTCGATGGCCTCCGCGGCCAGGCGCTCGAAGAGGGCGAAGGCCTCGGGGCGCTCGACGACGGGCACGACCGCCGAGACCGGTCCGGTGACCGTGTGGATGCGCACCGTCGCGAGGCGCAGCATCCGCTCGATCGGACCGGCCGTCACGGCGACGGACTGCATGCGAGCGAGGGGAACCAGGGTGAGTCGCCGCACGAGCCAGCCGCGCCGGATGAGGGCGATGCCGCCGGTGGCCGCCCAGCCGATGCGGCGCCATGAGAACGGTCGCAGCCAGGCGCCGCGTCGTACCGTGCGCGAGTAGCCGCCGGCGCCGTCGCGCCCGGCGAGACCCGGGTCGATGAAGCGGTCGACCTCGCCGATGGCATCGGGCAGCAGCAGGGCGAGCACCCGGTGCACGTCGGCGACGGTGCCGACGGGAAGCACGAGGGTGCGCTGCGCCGCGTCATTCGAGGAGCTGACCGACTGCCCGGCCACGTTGATGCGCACGGACCACCAGCCGAACGGGCGCCAGAACAGCCACTGCGTCGCCTCGATCGCGTGGATGCGGCCGGGCGGGATGGTCTGGTTGCCCGTCGAGAGCAGGCCGTGCCCGATGCGCACGCCGTCGGGGGTGCCGGCGATGGAGTAGCGGAGCGACTTCGTGATGCGCGACCACGCGTAGCTCACGAGGCCGATGGCCGCGGGCACGAAGGAGAACAGCATCCAGAGCTGGCCGGTCACGAGACCGGTTCCGATCAGGGCGACGAGGATGATCGCCCAGATGGTCGACCCGCCGAGCAGGGTCGAGCCGATGACCCGGCCGAGCGGAAGGTGCACGACCGATTCGGGCGGGGCGAGCGAGGGGTCGAGTTCCGGCGCGAGCAGTTCGTCGACGCGCTGCCCGATGACGGCGGCGACGGGGTTCCGGACGCCGTGCCCGTTCTCGCGCTGGACCTCGCCCGGCGCGGCGCCGTTCGGGGCGGAGGCGGGATGCATGCCGGTCGCGGCATCCGTGACGGCGGCCGCCTTCGCGGCGCGTGCACCGGATGCGAGGCGCAGGATGTCGGCGCGCAGGCCGTCGGCGAGCGACGAGCCCAGGTAGGCGAGGTGCACGTTCGCCGACTGGCCGGCCACCGAGACCTCGAGCTTCGCCGTGCCGAAGAGGCGCGCGAACAGGGGCCTCGACACGTTGATGCCCTGGATGCGGTCGAGCCTGGCGCTCCGATGCGAGCGGAAGAGGATGCCGCTGCGCACCTCGACCGCCTCGTTCGTGATGCGGAAGGTGTGCATGCGCCACGACAGCCAGAATCCCGCGATCACCGCGAGGACGACCACGGCGAGCCCGGCGATCGCCCAGCCGGTCAGCCCGTTCGAGACGATTCCGCCGATGGGATCGTTGGCCCAGTCGTCACGCCAGACGTCGACGCGCCCGTCCACGTCACGACCGAGGTCGGGCGCGAACACGACGAGGAACATGTCGACGAGGCGTTCGCGCAGGTTCGCGATGATGAAGCCGAGGACCGCGATCAGCACGAGGCCCCCGCGCAGCAGCGGGCTCGCCGGATGGAGCCGATGCCAGTCGCCGTCGGCGAGGTTCGTGACCCGGGTCGGGCGCACGGGTGTGCTCACAGCCCCGCCCGGCGCGTCTCGGCGAGGGCGACGAGTTCGTCGCGGAGCCGGTCGGCCTCCTCGACCGGGATGCCCGGCACCGTCACGCCCGTCGAGGCCGCCGCGGTCACGAACTTGAGGTCGGCGAGTCCCAGTGCGCGGGCGACGGGGCCGCGCGTGATGTCGACGAGCTGCATGCGGCCGTAGGGCACGGCGACCTGCCGCTGGAACATGATGCCACGCCGGAACAGCAGGTCGTCCTGGCGCAGTCGGTAGGCGATCGACCGCACCCTGCGAGGCTCGAGCGCGATGCCGACGAGCGAGACGACGCCGAGCGCGACCGCCGCCCAGAGCGCCCAGGCCTGGTTCGTGGTGGCGTGCAGCACGAGCGCCGCGCCCACGAAGACCACCATGCCGATGACGGAGCCGACGACCTCGACGACGATGTACTTCGGCGAGACCCGCAGCCATCCGGTGTCGCGCGGGGCGACGCCGGCCGCGGGTGCATCGGCGGCGGCGCGATCGTCCATGGTTCGCTCGTGTGCCGGAGCGCCCTCGGCCACCTCGCCGAGCTGGGCCTCCGTTCCAGGCGGCGGCGTCGGCGTCGGCGCGTCGGGGAGTTCAGGCATGCGCGTGCTCTTCTTCCTCGGGTTCGGTGTCGTCGGGCGGGAGCGTGCAGAAGTGCTCGGCGAGCAGTCCTCCGGCCAGCAGCAGCGCCGCGCCGATGGCGGTCGCGAGCGCGAGCCACACGGTGCCGGCGACCGGCACGACGCTGCGCGTGACGAGGAAGAGGGTGATGCCCACGCCGAATCCGAGGAGGAGGGCGCCGCTGAGGCTGCACGCCTTGGCCAGCACGGCGACGCGCATCGCGCGGAACGGGTCGAGGTGCTTGGTGGCCTTGCCCTTCACGGCGCGGCGGATGGGCCAGGCGAGCGCGACCACCATGACGGCGACGCCCGTGAGCGTGGCGGCGAGTGAGAGCGGAGGGACGATCGCCTTCTGACCGGCGGCGACGGCGGCGAGGTCGCCGAGGTAGCCCACGACGATGCCGGCCAGGGCGAAGGCGATGACGGCGGACGCGTGCGTGCGCTTCATCGCCGCACCACCTCGTCGTGCGCGGCGCGGCGCAGCGGGGCGACCGGGCCGCGACCGGTGAGCTCCGCGTCGGGGTCGATGTCGAGCCAGGGCTGCAGCACGAACGCGCGCTGCCACGCTCGCGGATGCGGCAGCACGAGGCGCTCGTCGGCGAGCTCGACTCCGGCGACGTCGACGAGGTCGAGGTCGAG
>JAPSJU010000122.1 GCA_031178025.1 Agromyces sp.
GGGGCCCGACCCGACGCCCACGGCGATGCTGCCGCGTTCCGAGGTCCCCGAGCCGCCCGCGCCGACAGGGCCGACGACCGACGCCATCGCCGCGCTCTTCGCGGGTCCTGCCCCGATCCAGGCGGCGAGTGCGCCCGCCTCGGCGAGTGCCGCTGGATCGGCCGGCGCGGCAGGAAGCCCATTCGCCGCGACGGCTGCCGCAACGGGCGCCGTGCTCGCTGCCACCGCCCCGCCGACGACGAACGCGCGGCCGTCGTCCCCTGCCGGCGGCTCCGGCGGAGGGCGCGCGTCGGGCACCGGCGGCTCCGGAGGACGCGGCGGCGACAAGGGCCGCCGCACCACGCGCACCCTGCTCTGGATCGCAGGCGGCCTCGTCATGCTGGTGGTGCTCGCCGGGCTCTTCCTCCTCGGCATGCGGCTCGCTTCCACCGGCGGCGGCAGCGCGGCATCCGGTTCACCCGACGCGGGCATCGCCTCGGCGACGCCGGTGCCCGTGCCGGAGCCGACGGCCGTCCAGCCGCCCGGCGTGCACCCGTGGAACGCCCTCTTCGGAGGCGAGTGCATCGACCCGTTCGCGTCGGCGTGGGAGAACGAGTACACGGTCGTCGACTGCGCCGCCCCCCATGCCGCCCAGCTCGTCCACCGCGGCGAGTTCGCGGACGACGCCGCTGCGCCGTTCCCCGGCGAGGAGGCGATCGCCGCCCAGATGGGTGCGCTCTGCCAGGCCGACGGCATCATCGACCCCGCACTCGTCCAGGGCATGGACGACCTGCAGGTGCAGGCCTCGTTCCCCGTGACCGAGGAACAGTGGGCATCGGGCGAGCGCACGTACTACTGCTTCGCGAACCGCGGGGGCGGCGAGCCGCTCACGGGCAGCATCACCGGTCCCGGGCCAGCGGCCTAGCGTGGGCGAGCACCCTCGAGTCGTCGTCGTCGGCTCCCTCAACGTCGACTCGACCAGCTACGTCGCCGACTTCCCCGCGCCCGGCGAGACCGTGCTCTCGCACGGGTTCCAGGTCGCCCTCGGAGGCAAGGGCGCGAACCAGGCGGTCGCCGCGCATGTCGCCGGCGCGGCGGTCGAGCTCGTCGCACAGGTCGGCAGGGATGCCGCGGGTGAGTTCGCGCTGGGGACGCTCGAGCACTTCGGCCTGCCGACCCGATCGATCACCCGTCACCCCGACGCCCCCACCGGCGTCGCCCAGATCACGGTCGCGGACTCCGGCGAGAACACGATCGTCGTGACCAGCGGAGCCAACTCCGCCATCACCCCGGCGGCCATCGACGCCGAGCGGGAGCGCATCGCCGGCGCGGCGCTCGTGCTCACGCAGGGCGAACTGCCCGTGGCGGCGATCGATCGCCTCGCGATGCGTGCCGCCGAGGCGCGCGTGCGATTCGTGCTCAACCTCGCGCCGTTCTCGTCGGTCTCGGCCGAGACCGTCGCCGTCGCGGATCCGCTCGTGGTCAACGAGCACGAGGCGCGCGCGGTGGGCATCGACCCGGATGCCTCGGCGTCGACGCCCGAGGCGTGGGAGCGCCTCGCGGCGGCCGCCGTCGGGCGCATCGCGCGCTCGGTCATCGTGACGCTCGGATCCGCCGGCGCCGTCGCGGCATCCGAGCGGGGATCGTGGGCGGTGCCGGCACCGCAGGTCACCGCCGTCGACACGACGGGCGCCGGCGACGGCTTCACCGGGGCCCTGGTGGCGTTCCTCGCCGAGGGGCTCCCGCTCGAGGATGCGCTGCGCGTCGCCGTCGCCGCCGCCTCGCTCGCCGTGCAGGCCCGCGGCACGGTCGACTCCTACGCGTCGCGCGACGCCGTGCTGGCCGCCGCCGCGACGGCGACGCCCGTGCGGGAGCCCGGGGAACGTCCGGCATGAGCATCCCCGTGATCGTCGACTGCGACCCCGGTCACGACGACGTGTTCGCGCTGTGGTTCGCGGCGGGGCATCCCTCGCTCGAGCTCATCGCGGTCACCACCGTCGGCGGCAACGTGCCGCTCGCCCACACGAGTCGCAACGCGCGGATCGCCCTGACCGTGGCGGGCGTTCACGACGTGCCCGTGTCCGCCGGGGCCGCAGGGCCACTCAGCCGCACGCTCGCGACCGCCGAATGGATCCACGGTGAGAACGGGCTCGGGGGACCGGTGCTGCCCGAGCCGACGGTGCCCCTGGATCCGCGCAGCGCGACCGAGCTCATCGCCGACAAGCTCCGCGCCGCCGCCGAGCCGGTCGCGATCATCGCCACCGGGCCGGTCACGAACATCGCGGTGCTCCTTCGGGATCGCCCCGAGCTCGCCGATCGCATCCGCGAGATCGTGTGGATGGGCGGGTCGACCGAGCGCGGCAACGTCACGCCGTACGCCGAGTTCAACGCGTGGGTCGACCCCGAGGCGCTCGCGCTCGTGGTCGCCAGCGGCATCCGCTTCACCATGGTCGGTCTCAACGTGACGCACCGTGCGCTCGTCACCTCGGCGGTGCGCGCGCGGCTGGCGGCCGTGGGCAACCGCACCGCCCGCTTCGGCGACGAGCTGCTCGAGTTCTTCTGTCGCACGAACGACGAGGTCTTCGGCATGCCCGACGGGCCGCTGCACGACCCGGTCGCCGTGGCGGTGCTCGCCGACCCCGCGAGCGTCGGGCTCGTGCACACGCGCCTCGACGTGGAGCTGGCCGGCGCGGAGACGGCCGGCGCCACGAGCGTCGACCTCGACGGCATGCTCAGGCGGGAACCGAACGCCTGGGTCGCGACGTCGCTCGATGTCGACGGGTTCTGGGCGGGCGTCGAGGCATCCGTCGCCCGCCTCGCCTGACGCATCCGCGCCGGCCGGCGGCCGCGACCGCAGTGATCACATCTCGACTTCGACGGGCTCCGTCGCGACGAGCTCGTGCACGCCCGTGAGGATCTCGTCAGGCCGGAACGGGTACTTCTCGATCTCGGTCTGGTCGCTGATGCCGGTGAGCACGAGGATCGTGTGCAGGCCCGCCTCGATGCCCGCGACGATGTCGGTGTCCATGCGGTCGCCGATCATCGCGGTGTTCTCGGAGTGCGCGCCGATCGTGTTGAGTGCCGAGCGGAACATCATCGGGTTCGGCTTGCCGACGACGTAGGGCTCCTTGCCGGTCGCCTTCGTGATGAGCGCGGCGATCGCCCCCGTCGCGGGCAGCGGGCCCTCGGCGCTCGGGCCGGTGGCATCGGGATTCGTGACGATGAACCGGGAGCCGCGGCCGATCAGCCGGATGGCCTTGGTGATCGCCTCGAACGAGTAGTTGCGCGTCTCGCCGACGACCACGAAGTCGGGATCCGTCTCGGTCATGACGAAGCCGGCCTCGTGCAGCGCGGTGAGGATGCCCGCTTCGCCGATGACGAACGCCGTGCCGCCCGGCAGCTGCTGCTTCAGGAAGTCGGCGGTCGCCAGGGCGCTCGTCCAGATGCGGTCCTCTGGGACGTTGAGCCCACTGGCCCGCAGCCTCGCCGAGAGGTCGCGAGCCGTGAAGATCGAGTTGTTGGTGAGCACGAGGTAGGGCGTGCCGGCATCCTCCCACTGCCGCAGCAGTTCGGCGGCACCGGGCAATGCGTGATTCTCATGCACGAGCACGCCGTCCATGTCGGTGAGCCAGGCCTCGACCTCGTCGCGTCGTCCCATTCCCATGGGTCAAGCCTAGGGCGCGCAGATCACCGGCTGATGAACGGCGGATGCCGGTCAGTGGATGCCGGTCAGTGGATACGGATCACGTGCCATCGGTGCGGGCGTGCGGCGGTGGCGGCGCCGGGTGCAGCAGGCGGCGCCAGTCGGCGGGCACGCCACCCTCGGGTCCCGGTGAGGGCTGATCGAGGGGACGGGAGAACGGCGGCGAGAGCGGCACCGAGGGTGCGGGGGCGCCCGCGACGTAATCCCAGAACCAGTGCTCGCCGGGCTCGAACGAGGTGGCGACCGGATGCCCGCGCTCCCGGGCGTGCGCGCTGGCGTGCTGTTCGGGCGAGGAGTCGCAGCATCCGATGTGCCCGCACGCGACGCAACGACGCAGGTGCAGCCACCACCCGTCCGCCTCGAGGCATTCGGCGCATCCGGTTCCGGACGGTGGTGGAGCGGGCTCGGCTCGCATGCGTCCATCCTCCCCGATGCGGGTTCGGGACGGGAGGGGCCGCGGGACGATCAGGCCGTGACCCAGATGGCCTCGGTGGCCGGCCGCGGCAGCGAGTGGGACCGGCGGTCGGCGGCCACCTCGACGGAGGCCGCGGAGACCTGCGTCACCACGAGCTCGGAGTCGAGGCCGATGCCCGCCTCGTCGAGTGCGCGCAGCACCGCCGGGTCCCGGTCGCTGATGCGCACGACGGCTCCCGTGTGGCCGAGCGGCGCATCGGCCAGGAGCACGGTGGGTCGGCGGTGGAGGGTGCCGTCCGCGCCGGGGATGGGGTCGCCGTGCGGATCGCGCACCGGGCGGCCCAGCCGTGCGTCGATCGCCTCGAGCAGTCGCTCGGAGATCGCATGCTCGAGGATCTCGGCCTCATCGTGCACCTCGTCCCACCCGTAGCCCATCTCCTGCACGAGCCAGGTCTCGATGAGGCGATGGCGGCGTACGACCCCGAGCGCACGTGCCGTGCCGGCATCGGTCAGCCGCACCGCACCGTAGGGCACGTGCGAGACCAGGCCGGCCGCCGCCATCTTCTTCACCATCTCGGTGACCGACGACGGGGCGATGCCGAGCCGGTCGGCGAGCGCCTTGGGCGTGATGGCGTCGGACTGCCACTCGGTGTGGGCGTACACCGTCTTGAGATAGTCCTCGATGGCGGGGCTGGTGGCAGGCATCGGCCTCAGGATACCGGGCGACCCGGATCCCGTACCCGGCGGTGGGACGCGTCATGACGCATCCGGGAGTCGCCGGCGGTGGATCGGCGAGCGCCACGAGCAGTGTCATTCGTCCGAGCGGGGGTTGACCGCGTCGCCTGCCGCGGTTACGTTCGTATCCGCACGGAAAGCGCTATCCCAACGACGGGCCATCCGCCCAGAGAAGGATTCGACGATGAATCTCGGAAACCATCCGTTCCGCGCGGTGCTGGCGGCGGCTGCGGCCGGCTGCCTGATCGCCGGCGTCGCGCAGCCCGCCACCGCCGCCCCGCCGGACGCCGTGCCCGCAGGCGTGCCGCAGCTCGAGGCGCTCGATCGCGGCCTCGTCGCCGCCGCCACGAGCGAGGGCGTCTTCCTGAGCTGGCGGCTGCTCGGCTCGGAGGTGAGCGGCGCGACCGCCACCGGCGTCGCCGGACCCGACTTCGCCGTCTACCGCGACGGCGAGCAGATCGCGGTCGTGACCGACAGCACGAACTACGCCGACCCGACCGGCTCGGCCGACGCGCGCTACGCCGTCGCCCCGATCGTGAACGGCGTTGAGCTCGAGGCATCCGCCGCCGTGTCGGCGTGGGCCCAGGGCTACCACGACCTGCCGCTGCAGAAGCCCGCAGCCGGCGTGACCCCGGTCGGCGAGCCGTACACGTACGAGGCGAACGACGTCTCGGTCGGCGACGTGAACGGCGACGGCGACTACGAGTACGTCGTGAAGTGGTATCCCTCGAACGCGAAGGACAACTCGCAGGTCGGCTACACGGGCAACACGTACCTCGACACGTACGAGCTCGACGGCACCCTGCTGAACCGCATCGACCTGGGCGTGAACATCCGCTCGGGCGCGCACTACACGCAGTTCCTCGTCAACGACTTCGACGGCGACGGGCGCTCGGAGATCATGGTGAAGACGGCTCCGGGCTCGAAGAGCACGAGCTACGCGCCCGACGGCTCCATCGCGTCCGAGTCGTACATCACCCTGCCCGATGACGATGCCGCCGCCGGCGTGACGCACGACGACGACTACCGCATCACGAAGGCGGGCTACCGGGAGCACCTCCTCGAGACGTTCATGGGCTGGACCGAGCACCCCGAGGTCGTCGCCGGCAACTGGCCGGCGACGCTCGAGGAGGCCTGGGGCATCCCGGTGACGCACGAGTATCCGCTGTCCCGTGAGAGCGCCGACGCGCTCGTGACGTACTTCATGAACGTGTACGCGCCGAGCCGCAGCGCCCGGAACGTCCTCGCGAACGTCGAGGGCTTCGTGCTCGAGGGCCCCGAGTACCTCACGGTCTTCGACGGCGCATCCGGTGCCGAGCTCGAGACGGTGCGCTACGAACCGCCGCGCGGCGACGACGGCATGCTCTGGGGCGACTACGCGA
>JAPSJU010000005.1 GCA_031178025.1 Agromyces sp.
GGCCCCGCGGGCGCGGGCGGCAGGCGCCGCGGCCCCGTGTCGTGCCGCGCGTCGCCCCGGTGCCTGGTTCCGCTCCGCGTGCCGCATGCGGGCCCGAGGGTACCAAACCGAGTGGCATGCCGCCTGTGCCCGAAGTGCCGCGTAGCCTTGGCGCATGCCGTTCGACTTCGGTGCGCTGCGCCGCCACCCCGACGTCGAGGGCCACGGCCTCGAGGCCGCGGATGCCGCCGACCGGCTGATCCTCGACGAGTCCGCCGCGCTCGTCGACGGCACCACGCCCGGTGAGCTCGTCGTGCTCGACGACGCGTACGGCGCGCTGGCGCTCGGCGCTGCCGCGGCGGGTGCCCGAGGCATCCGCGTGCACCAGGACCTCGTCACGGGAGAGCGGGCCCTCGCGCGCAACGCCGACCGCGCCGGCCTCGCCGACGCCGTGCAGTCGCGTCCGCTGCGCGCCGACCTGTTCGCGGGCGCGCGGCTGGTGCTGCTGCGACTGCCGCGCTCGCTGGATCGCCTCGACGAGCTCTCGGGACTGATCGCCCGCCACGTCGCGCCCGAGGCGGTCGTGGTCGCCGGCGGGCGCGTGAAGCACATGTCGCTCGCGATGAACGAGGTGCTCGGCGCGTGGTTCGAGCGGGTCGACGTGTCGCACGCGCGGCAGAAGTCCCGGGTGCTCCTCGCGCGGCATCCGAGGCCCCACCGCCTCCCGGCGCAGCCCGGCTGGCCGAGGGGCGAACGCCATGACGACGTCGGCGTCACCGTGGTCGCCCACGGCGGCGTGTTCGCGGGCACGGGCATCGACATCGGCACGCGATTCCTGCTCGAGCACCTCGGCGACGCGGTTCCGGATGCGGCGACGGCCGTCGACCTGGCATGCGGGTCGGGCGTGGTCGCCGCGTGGCTGGCGCGCGCCCGCCCGGCACTGCGGGTCACGGCGACCGATCGCTCGGCGGCGGCGGCGGCGTCCGCCACGCAGACCGCCGAGGTGAACGGCGTCGCGGACCGGGTGCGCGTGATGCAGGCTGACGGGATGGAGGCGCTGCCCGACGGCAGCGAGCGGCTCGTCGTCCTGAATCCCCCGTTCCACGCGGATGCCGCGGTCCACACGGGCATCGCCCGGCACCTCTTCGCCGACGCCGCCCGGGTGCTCGAGCCGGGTGGCGAGCTGTGGTGCGTGTGGAACTCGCACCTGCGCTACCGGCCGCTCCTCGAGCGCACGGTCGGTCCGACCCGGCAGGTCGCGCGGAACGCCAAGTTCACCATCACCGCGTCGGAGCGGCCGTGAGTATACGCGTCGCGCGCCTGTTTGTCCGCCTTTTGCTCGAGATTCATTCGGCGCGCAGAATTTGCTGGGCGGCGTGAACAGTCCGCCTGGAGAGGACCACATGGTCGAGAAGCACCGCCTGTTGCGGGACCTGCGCTTCGCTGCCGCGCGCGGCGAGATCACCGCGCGCTTCCAGCCGCAGGTCGAGGTGCGTGCCGGGGGTGTGGTGGGCCTCGAGGCGCTCAGCCGCTGGCGGCATCCGCGGCTCGGTGAGCTTCCCCCGCGCGACTTCATCCCGCTCGCCGAGATGGGCGATTCGATGATGACCGTCGGCGACGCGATGATCGCGGCGGCGTGCCGGTACGGCGCCGGACTCGTGGCCGCCGGCCGGCGCATCGAGATCGCCGTGAACGTCGCGGCGATCCAGCTCACCCAGCGGCGCTTCGCGGCACAGGTGCTCGGTCACCTCGCGGCATCCGGCCAACCGCCCTCGCTGCTGACGCTCGAGCTCACGGAGACCCGGCCGTCACCGGCGAAGGCCGCGGGAACCCTCGCCGGCGTGCGCTCGATGGGCGTGGGTGTCTCGATCGACGACGTGCGGACCGTCGAGGAGGCGGTGATCCGCACGCGCGCCCTGCCCGTCACGGAACTGAAGGTCGACCGCTCCGTCATCCAGCAGCTGCCCGGTGACGGGACCGCGGCCGCCCAGCTCGTGCGGTTCGCGCAGGATCACGGCATGCGCTCGGTCGCGGAAGGCGTCGAGACCGAGGAGCAGTGGCATGCCGTGCGCGACCTCGGGTTCGACCGGGCGCAGGGCTTCCTGTTCGGCCGCCCGCTTCCCGCAGAGCAGATGACGTCCGTGCTCGCCGGGCACCCCGAGCATCACTCCGCCGGACGCACCGCCGGCTGATCGGTCAGAGCGACGAGTAGGGATCCTCGAAGGGCTCAGCGGACTCGGGCTCGTGCTCGCCGCCGCTCGGCTCCGCGGCTTCTCCGCCGACGTCGATCTGCGTCCACGTCACGGGCATCCCCGGCGAGAAGAGGATGTCGATGCCGGGGCCACCACGCAGCGGCGGGATGTTCACGTAGCCGCCCCCGGCCTGGATGGCCGCGAGGATCTTGCCACGCAGTTCCTCGACCGGGTCGGCGAGGAAGTAGTCCTTGCCGTCGACCGTCAGGCGGTTGATCTTCACAGCGTGACTCCGTTCTTCCGTGTGTCGTGGTGTGCTCGGCCGGTCATTTCGCGGCGACCTCAGGGGGTTCCGGGATCGCCTGCAGGCCCGCGGGACTGTTCGCGCCGTCCATGAGCGCTTCGAGCCACTGCCGGTTGAGCTTCGGATGCCGGTTGCCGCTGTACTTGAAGTGCACCGGAACGTACGGGCTGATCCAGATCGCGCTGCGGCCGCTGCCGCGCTCGACGCCGTGGCTCCACGTGAACATGAACTGCTCGCCGCGGCGCAGCTTCGCCGCGATCACGAACTGCAGATGGGCGAGGGTGCGGTCCTCGATCTCGAATTCCGAGATACGCGTGCCGTAGATCAACTGTCCCACTCTGCTCCTCCTCGTTCCATCCGTCGTGACGCTGCGCCGAGGGTCACGACGCGGGCTCGGGCTCGGGCACCAGGCGCAGGCCGCCGGCCGAGTTCGCGGCCTTCGTCAGCACCTCGAGCCAGCGCGGGTTCAGCTCGGGCGGCTCCGCGCCCTCGAACTGGAACGACATCGGGATGGTCGGACTGCACCACACCGACGTGCGGCGCGGCTGCTCGGACTCCTCGATCCAGGTGAAGGCGAAGTGCTCGCCCCGGCGCAGCTTCGACCAGATCACCACCTGCAGGTGGCCGAGCGTCCGATCGTCCATCTCCGTCGAGATTCTCGAGTCATAGGTCATGGTTCCCATGTCGCCCCCGTTCGAAGGTCGTCTGCATTCGTGGCCCGGATGTCGCGTGCTCGCATCACAGGGTCACCGAGGTCACCCGGTCACGACCGCCGTGCTTCGACGAGTACATCGCCTCGTCGGCCACCCGCACGAGACGATCAGCGCTCACCGCATCGCCGCTGCGCGGAACCCACGTGACGACGCCGATGCTCGCCGCGATAGTGTATCGCGCCGGCACGCTCGTGAGCGGACGACGCACTTCGCTCCGGAAGCGTTCCGCGATCACCGCACCGGCGCTCGCGTCGGCGTCGTCGCAGATGACGACGAACTCGTCGCCGCCGTACCGGGCGGGGAGGTCGCCGCCGCGCGCGACGCTGCGGAGCCGGCCGGCCACTTCGACGAGCACCTGGTCGCCGACGCGGTGGCCCAGGTCGTCGTTGATGGCCTTGAAGCCGTCGAGGTCGAGGAACACGAGCGACAGCGGGCGTCCGCTTCTCGCCGCGGTGGCGATGCTCGCCTCGAGCCGCTCTCCGAGGAGCTTGCGGTTGGCGAGGCCGGTCAGCTGGTCGTGCAGCGCGCGGTGCTCGAGCTCCCCCTGCAGCCGGATCCGCCGGAGGATCTGCGCCGCCTGCCGCGCGAGCGCGGCCTGCATGTCACGTGTCTCGGGGTCCGAGGCGCGGTCGCGCCCGAAGAAGCAGAGGATGACCCCGAAGGACTCCGTGGAGGTGCGGAGGGGGGCGATGGTGAGCGCGGCGAGGCGCCGCTCGTGCAGCGCGTCGTCGAGCCCGGGAACGATGCTGCGCGCCTGGTCGAGGCTCGTGATCGCGACGATCTCCCCGCTCTCGATCGCGTGATGGGCGAGTCCGCGGAGCCCGGCGTCGAGCAGCGCCGGCGTCTCCTCCTCCCCGGCAGCGAGTGCGAGGTCGCCGTCGGGCTCGGCGAGGAGCACCGCGGCGGTCGTCGCCCGCAGTGCGACGCGGGCGCTCTCTGCCAGCGCGAGCGCGAGCGAAGCGGCCGACTCCGCGGCGCCGAATGCGCTCGTGGCATCCTGCAGCACGCGCACCCGGGCCTCCGATGCCTCCGCCTCTCGCCGTGCGGCGAGCAGCTGGCGCTCGTAGTCCTGGCGTTCGGTGGCGTCGAACACGGCGGTGCGGATGCTCACCGGCTCCCCGTCATCGCCCAGCACGGCGATGGCATTGACGAGGATCGGCAGCTCCGTGCCGTCGGCGCATTCGACGTTGAGTGCGACCTCCCGCACCTCGCCAGCCAGCCGCAGCACCATGGCGTAGCGCGTCTCATGGAACAGCTGCCCAGACGTGGTCAGCAGGTCCATGAACGGCGTCCCGACGATCGCCTCGCGACGGTGGCCCGTCCACTTCTCGAACGTGCGGTTGACCCGCGTGATGATCCCGTCGGGCGTCGTCGTCAGGTACCCGCACGGTGCGTGCTCGAAGAGCTCGGTGTCCGTGTCGTCGGGCCGTGACAGGTCACCGGCGATGTCGGGAGGCATCGAGTCCAGGCTCATCCGAGGAAGGCCCGGATCTCCTCGACGAGCTCGTCGGGCGCGGAGAGGTTCGGGCAGTGCCCGGTGGCCGAGAGCTGCACGAACCGGCTCCCGGCGATCTGCTCATGCACGTAACGGCCGACCGGGGTCGGGGCGATGGCGTCTTCGGAGCACTGCAGGACGAGGGTGGGCGTGCGCACGCCTGCGAGGTCGCGACGGTTGTCGGAGAGGAAGGTCACTCTCGCGAAATGGCGGGCGATGCCGGGGTCGACGCTGCAGAAGCTCTCGGTGAGCTTCTCGCCGAGCTCGGGGCGGTCGAGGTTGCCCATGATCAGCGGAGCCATCGTCGCCGACCACCCGAGGTAGTTGGCGTCGAGCGCATCGAGCAGCCCGTCGATGTCGGCCTGCTGGAACGTGCCGGGGTATCCCTCTTCGGCCACGTACCGGGGTGACGGTCCGACGAGCACGAGCGCGCCGAAACGCGACGGGTCGTGCGTTGCGGCGAGGACGCCCACCATCGCGGCGACCGAGTGGCCGACGAACACGACGTCCCGCAGGTCGAGGGTGTCGAGGATCTCGAGGAGGTCGTCGGCGTAGCCGTGCAGCGAGTCGTACTTCGCCGGGTCGTACGCCGAGAGGTCGGATGACCCGGCGCCGACCGCATCGAAGAGCACGACGCGGTGGTCGGCCTCGAACTGCGGAGCGACGACGTTCCACATCTCCTTGCTGCAGCCGAAGCCGTGCGCGAAGACGATCGGTCGCGCTGCGGCGTCACCGGTCACGCTCACGTTGTTGCGGCGCAGCACGCCGAGGTCGGAAGCGGGAGGGGATGTCGTCATGCTCTTCCTGCGAGGGTCGGGGTCGGGGTCGGGGGTCGGGGGACGGCGAACCGGGGAAGCGTCGGACATGCCTCCGTCCTTCGGACTCTACCGTCCGCGATGCGAGCGCGGAGAGTCGGAGAAGGGATGTCAAGGGGGGTTGACTCGGAGCCCCCGCGGTCGGTAATGCGGATTCGGACCGCACCGTGGATGATTCGGCGGGGAGGCGCCGCATCCGGCTTTCGGCGGCGGCGTGCTCGTGTCAGGCTTGGAGGGTGACCTCGACCCTCGAACAGCATGCCACGAACCTCCGGCAGGAGTCCGCGGCCGAGGTCCCCTGGCGCACCGTGGTGTGGGACGATCCGGTCAACCTCATGACGTACGTGAGCTTCGTGTTCCGGCGCTACTTCGGGTACTCGCGCGAGAAGGCGGAGCGGCTCATGCTGCAGGTGCACACCGAGGGCCGGGCGGTCGTCGCGACGGGCAACCGCGAGGCCATGGAGCGGCACGTCCAGGCGATGCACGGCTACGGACTCCAGGCGACCGTATCGAAGGTCGAGCCGTGATCGTCGCCGGCCGCAGCGGCGGCGAGGGCGTGCGGCTCGTCCTCGAGAGCGAGGAGGCCATGCTGCTCTCCGAGCTCGCCGACCAGGTCGACTCGGTGCTCCTGCTCGGGGAGGACGACGACCCGGCGCTCGGCAGGCTCCTGCCGAGCGCCTACATCGACGACGCCTCGGCGTCCCGGGAGTTCGCGCGGTACACCCGCGACAGCCTCGTGGACGGCAAGCGGCAGGCGGCACAGCAGGTGCGCGACGCGACGGCCGTGGAGGCGGTCGAGGACGGCGTCGTGCAGATCGAGCTCGACCAGTCCGAGGCCTGGAGCTGGCTCACCTTCCTCACCGACCTCCGGCTCATCCTCGCCGAGCGGGTCGGCGTCATCGAAGAGGGCGACGACACCGCTGACGAGACCCGCGACGACTACCTGCGCGCCGCCTACGAGTGGGCCGGCTTCGTGCAGGGTTCCATGCTCGAGGTGCTCGATCCGACGGACTCGTGATGCCGTCGGCGCACCGTCGCCGATGTGAATCCTCCGAGAACCGCTGTGGGGCGCCCGTCCACCCCTGTCGTTGCATCCGCCGCCGTGCTTAGGGTGAGGCATGACGATCACGCTGCGAGGAATCACGACCGTCGTTCCCCCGACGGTGCTGGTGCAAGAGGAAGTGCGCGACGTGTTCGCGGCCCAGCCGGGGCTGAACCGGCTCGCCCAGCGCATCGTGGCGACGTCGTTCAACGTGTCGGGCATCGAGACCCGCCACACCGTGCTGACCGAGCTCAGCTGGGACGCCCAGGCCGAGGAACCGCAGTTCTTCGACGTCGAGAGCGGTGCGCTGCTGCTGCCCGGCACGAAGGTGCGCAACGAGCTCTACGCCGAGCACGCCACCCGGCTCTACGTCGACGCGGGCCGCGCGGCGATCGCCGCGACGCCCGGCGTGGAGGCATCCGAGGTCACGCACGTGATCACGGTCTCGTGCACCGGGTTCTACGCCCCGGGACCGGACTTCATGATCGCCCGCGATCTCGGCCTCGACGCCGGGGTGCAGCGCTATCACCTCGGGTTCATGGGCTGCTACGCGACGATGCCCGCCCTGCGACTGGCCCGGCAGCTGTGCGAAGCGGATGCCGAGGCGGTCGTGCTCGTCGTGAGCGTCGAGCTCTGCACCCTGCACCTGCGCACGTCCAACGACCCCGACACGATCGTCGCCTCGTCGCTCTTCTCGGACGGCGCCGGCGCCGGGATCGTGACGGCGCGCGACCTCGAGCCGGGTGAACGCGGCTTCGGCCTCGATCACTTCGCGACCAGGATCACGCCCGTCGGCGAGAGCGACATGGCGTGGAAGATCGGCGACCACGGCTTCGAGATGGTGCTCTCGAACGCGGTCCCCGCGATCATCGACGACCACATCACCGGCGCCCTCGAGCCGCTCTTCGCCCACGACGACGCGCTGGCCGGCGCGCTGGCCTCCGACGCCTCGAGCTCCGTGGTGCAGCACTGGGCGATCCACCCGGGCGGCCGGAGCATCCTGGACAAGGTGGAGGCCCGCCTCGCCCTCACCGAGGCGCAGCTCGTGCCTGCTCGCGAGACGCTCCGCGACTTCGGCAACATGTCGAGTGCGACGGTGCTGTTCGTGCTGAAGCACATCCTCGAGTCCGAGGCCGCCGCCGACGGCGACCGGGTCGCGGCGATGGCCTTCGGCCCGGGGCTCACGGTCGAGTCCGCACTCATGACGGTGCGGGGGTGACGGCCGCTCGCCGGGATCGCACGGCGTTCCTCGAACGCCGCGACGACGAGGCCCGCGAGCTCATGGACGACCCGGCGGCCGACCCCGCGATGCTCGCGAAGACGTACGCGCGCTTCCGGCTGGTGAACGCCGTCGTCTCGGGGGAGCGGGCGGTGTACCGGCGCTGGATCAGGCCCCGGCTGTCGTCCGTGCGGGAGACGCGGGTGCTCGACGTGGGCACCGGGAGCGCCGACCTGCCGAGGCGGTTGCTGCGGTGGGCGAGCGCGGACGGGCTCCGGCTGCACATCACGGCGATCGATCCCGACGCCCGCGCGATGGAATGGGCGCGCGCCCAGCCGCCGATGCCCGACCTTACGCTGCGCCGTGCGATGAGCTCCGAGCTCGTCGCGGAGGGGGAACGCTTCGCGGCGGTGCTCTCCAATCACGTGCTCCACCATCTCGACGGCCGCGAGTTCGGTCGGCTGCTCGCCGACTCCGAGCGGCTGCTCGACGCCGGCGGCGTCGCCGTGCACGGCGACATCGAGCGCAGCACGTTCGCGTACGCGGGGTTCTGGTTCGGCACGCTGCCCCTCGCCGGGAACGTGCTCGCCGGCACCTACATCCGGCCGGACGGGCTCACGTCGATCCGCCGCAGCCACACGGCCGCGGAGCTCGCCGCGATCCTGCCGCCAGGCTGGCGGGTCCGGCGTGCCGTGCCCTCGCGCCTCGAGGTGGTCTGGGGTGCGGATGCCGCCGGCTGACGCCCCGGCCGGCTCGGGTGCCCGCATGCCGCGGCACGACGTCGTCATCGTGGGGGCCGGTGCCGTGGGCCTCGTGCTCGCCTGCCTGCTTGCTCGTCGCGGGCTCGATGTCGTGGTGCTCGAGCGGCGCACCGAGCGGGGCACGCACTCGCGCGCGATCGGCATCCACCCGCCCGGCCTGCGGGCCCTCGCCGCCGCGGGCATCGAGCAGGAGGTGCGCCGCCGAGCCGCCGAGATCCAGGCCGGTCGGGTGACGTGCGAGGGGCGCGTGCTGGGGTCGCTCGTGTTCACGCGCGTCGGCACGGTGCTGTCCCTGCCCCAGCTCGAGACCGAGGCGCTGCTCGAGCGCCGGCTGGAGGTGCTCCGGCCGGGGGCGCTGCGCCGGGGCGTGGAGGTGCAGGCGCTGCAGGATCGGGGCACGCACGTCGAGGTGACATGGTCCTCGGCGGGTGCGCCGGTGACGGCCGCCGCGAGCTACGTGGTCGGCGCGGACGGCATGCGCAGCGGCATCCGGACCCTCCTCGGCATCGAGTGGGCGCCGCAGCGCGGCCGCGCCCAGTACGTCATGTGCGACACGCGTGACGACACCGGCGAGCCGGCGACCGCGCTGCTGCACTTCGAGCCCGCCGGAGTCGTGGAGTCGTTCCCACTGCCCGGAGCGCGGCGCCGCTGGGTGGCGCTCGTGCAACGCGCTCCCGCGACCGCCACCGCCGAGCACATGGCGGCCATCGTCGCCGCTCGCACCGGGGCCCGGTTCGACGTCTCCGCGGCGAGCGGTGCGAGCGCGTTCGAGGCGCGCCAGCACCTGGCCGGGCGGATGGCGCAGGGGCGCGTCGCCCTCGCCGGGGACGCCGCGCACGAGATCAGCCCGATCGGCGGGCAGGGCATGAACCTCGGCTGGCTCGACGCGATGCGCCTCGACCACGACCTCGCCGCAGCGCTCGGTGCCGGCGCGCCGTACGAGGCGTTCGCGACGTACGACCGGGTGCGCCGTGCCGCGGCGGCTCGCGCAGCACGACAGGCGGCCTTCAACATGACGATGGGTGCGCCCGCGACCGGCGTTCGGTTGCGGCTGCGGAACGCCGCCGTGCGGCTGCTCGCGCTGCCGCCGGCGCGGGCGATGCTCGCCCGGGCCTTCACGATGCGGTGGTTGTGAGGCCCGCGCCGTCAGGCCGTGACGCGTGACAGCAGGAACACCGGGATGACGCGATCGGTCTTCTCCTGGTACGACGCGTACGCGGGCCATACCTCGACTGCCCGAGCCCACCACAGCGCACGTTCCTCGCCCTCGAGCTCGCGGGCCGTGTAGTCGTGCTTCTCCTCGCCGTCCTGCAGTTCGACGAGCGGGTGCTTCTTGAGGTTCCAGTACCAGACCGGATGCGTCGGGGCACCGCCCTGCGACGCGACGACCGCGTAGTCGCCGTCGTGTTCGACGCGCATGAGCGCCGTCTTGCGGAGCTTGCCGGTCTTCGCGCCCACGCTCGTCAGCAGGATGATCGGCTTCCCGCGCAGCGTGTTGGCCTCCCGGCCCTGCGTCGCCTCGAACCTCTCGGCCTGGATGCGCGCCCATTCCGCCGTGCTCGGTGCGTATTCGCCCACCAGTGGCATGGATCCTCCTTCGTCGTCCTCGATCACAACCATCGCGCGGTCGTCTGGATTCCCGCTGCCCGGGACACGGCGTAGACCGCGGAGGGCTCGACGGCAACCCCGCGCGGCGCGGCTCGCGCCGCTCCTACGGTGGCGATACGAGAGAGGAGACCGTGATGAACGCGAAGCACGTGCACGGCTACGGCGACCGGATGCCGGACGACGGACTCGGTCAGGAGCAGGGGGCGATGGGGGTCGCCGCCCAGGCCGCACTCGGCGACGGCATCGTCGGCGGTGTCGACGGTGAGGCGGATGCCATGGCTGGGCGCCGCACGGAGGCGCAGGACGGCGATCCGGCCGGCGAGGCCGAAGCCGATCACGACCGCGTCGTCGAGGGGCGGGTCACCGACGAGGAGATCGGGCTCGCGGCCGGCGAGACGGATTGAGCTGCGGGCGTCAGCCTCCCCAGTACGGGGGTCGGCCCTTCCGGCGCCGGACCAGCGGCGGTAAGGTCGCGCTCGATTGCCGTCTGACCGAGCCGCATCACAGACGACGCCGCGCACCACCGGTCTCGGATGGCACGAGGAGATCGGGGACTCGCATGGCGCAGCGCGGAAATCGGTTCGGAACGCTCGTCGGGGCGGTGGGCGTCGCGGCGCTGCTGTTCACGGGCTGCGCGGGGCCGTCGTCGGGCGGCGGGGACGACGGGTCGGCTGACGCGCCGACGACGGCGACGTCGGAGGCACCCGCGACGACCGAGTCGGAGGCGGCGGCCGACTGCGCCGAGGTCGGCGAGACGTTGATGATGTGGATCGAGGCGTCGTTCGCCGCAGCGAGCACGGAGGCCACCAACGGTGAGGTCGCGGCGCAGTTCACCGCGGCCTCCGAGACGTTCACCGGCACGAGCGCGCCCGACGGGGAGCACTGGGACGACCTCGGTGCCGTCATCGACGAGTACGTCGCGCAATGGTCTGCGCTGCCGGCCGACGGCCTGGCCATCGAGAACGCGGAGGCCGTGGAGGCCCATGTCGACGCGTTCGCCGCGGAGCGGGGCTTCGACAACGACGACTTCTCGGACATGGCTCCGATCGTCGGGGAGACGTGCGCCGCGGAGGTCACCGGGATGTTCGGCGGCTGAGCGCCGGGCCGGCGCCCGCTCGCCTCCTCTCGCCCCTCGTGTCGGCTCGTCTCGGGCGCCGCACATCGGAATATTCGCCCGATCGGCAAAGTTGAGTCATGTAGACTCAATTCTGAACGAAGGGATGACCGTGGCGAACATGCAAGGCGCGCCGAGCTCCCAGGAGGAGCAGAAGTCGGCGCTCGAACAGTTCGGCGTGAACCTCACCGACCTCGCGAAGGCCGGAAAGCTCGACCCCGTCATCGGCCGCGACGCCGAGATCCGCCGGGTCAGCCAGGTGCTCACTCGCCGCACGAAGAACAACCCGGTGCTCATCGGCGAGCCCGGTGTCGGGAAGACGGCCGTCGTCGAGGGGCTCGCCCAGCGGATCGTCGCGGGCGATGTCTCCGAGTCGCTGAAGGACAAGCAGCTCGTCGCGCTCGACATCTCCGCGCTCGTCGCGGGCGCCATGTACCGCGGACAGTTCGAGGAGCGCCTGAAGAGCGTGCTCAAGGAGATCGACGAGGCCGAGGGCTCGATCATCACGTTCGTCGACGAGCTGCACCTGCTCATGGGGGCCGGCGGCGGCGAGGGCTCCGTCGCGGCATCCAACATGCTGAAGCCGATGCTCGCCCGCGGCGAGCTGCACCTCATCGGCGCCACCACGCTCGACGAGTATCGCGAGTACATCGAGAAGGACGCCGCGCTCGAGCGTCGCTTCCAGCAGGTCTACGTCGGCGAGCCGTCGGTCGAGGACACCGTCGCGATCCTCCGCGGCCTCAAGGGCCGGTACGAGGCGCACCACGGGGTGACGATCTCGGATGCGGCGCTCGTCGCCGCGGCATCGCTCTCGAACCGCTACATCACGTCGCGGCAGCTGCCCGACAAGGCGATCGACCTCATCGACGAGGCGATGTCGCGCCTGAAGATGGAGATCGACTCGAGTCCCGTCGAGATCGACCAGCTCAAGCGGCAGGTCGACCGGATGCGGCTCGAGGAACTCGCGCTGAAGAAGGAGAAGGACGAGGCGTCGAAGGAGCGGCTCGCGAAGCTCCGTGAGACGCTCGCCGAGCAGGAGCGCGAGCTCGCTGAGCTCGAGGCGCGCTGGCAGCGCGAGCGCATGGGGCTCAACCGGGTCGGCGAATTGAAGAAGCAGCTCGACGAGGCGATCACGCAACGCGACCTCGCAATGCGCGAAGCCGACTATGCGCGCGCCTCCAAGCTCGAGTACGAGACGATCGCGCAGCTCGTGCGCGACCTTGCAGCGGCCGAACAGGCCGAGATCGCCCCCGACGAGCCTCGCATGGTCAACGAGCTGGTGACCGAGGAGGACATCGCGGCGGTCATCTCGGCGTGGACCGGGATCCCGGTCGGCAGGCTCCTGCAAGGCGAGACCGAGAAGCTGCTGCACCTCGAGAGCGAGCTCGGCAAGCGACTGATCGGCCAGAAGCGGGCGGTCGCGGCCGTCGCCGACGCCGTGCGCCGTTCGCGAGCCGGCATCAGCGACCCGAACCGGCCCACGGGGTCGTTCCTCTTCCTCGGCCCCACGGGCGTGGGCAAGACCGAGCTCGCCAAGGCGCTCGCCGAGTTGCTCTTCGACGACGAGCACGCCATGGTGCGCATCGACATGTCGGAGTACGGCGAGAAGTTCTCGGTGTCGCGCCTCGTGGGAGCTCCGCCCGGATACGTCGGATACGAACAGGGCGGTCAGCTGACCGAGGCCGTGCGACGGCGTCCCTACTCGGTGATCCTGCTCGACGAGGTCGAGAAGGCGCACCCCGAGGTGTTCGACGTGCTGCTGCAGGTGCTCGACGACGGGCGGCTGACCGACGGCCAGGGCCGAACCGTGGACTTCCGCAACGTGATCCTCATCCTCACGTCGAACCTCGGCTCGCAGTACCTCATCGATCCGACGCTCGCGTGGAACGAGAAGGAGCAGGCGGTGCTGCAGGCGGTGCGGCAGGCGTTCAAGCCCGAGTTCGTGAACCGGCTCGACGACATCGTCGTCTTCTCGGCCCTGAGCGAGCAGGAGCTCGCCGAGATCGTCAACCTCTACATCGACCGGCTGTCGGCTCGACTGCACGAGCGGCGACTGCAGCTGGGCGTCACGCCCGACGCGCGGGCCTGGCTCGCGGAGCGCGGCTACGATCCCCTCTACGGCGCCCGCCCGCTGCGTCGACTCATGCAGCACGAGATCGATGACCGCCTGGCGAGGGCGCTGCTCACCGGTGACGTCCGCGACGGCGACACGGTCATGGTCGATCTCTCGAGCGACGGCGACTCGCTCACCGTGGCCCGGGGCGAGATCGACCTGGAGCCTGAGCGACGCGACGCTTCCGACGCGGCGGACGACGTGATCGACGCCGAGATCATCGAGTAGCGCGGGTGGTTCACCCGTCGACGGCGTCGGGCACCGGCGCCGTCGACGGCACCCCGTTGGCACTCGCGGGGATGCGCCGTTCGAGCACGGCCGCCAGCACGCCGATGCCGACGCATCCGACGATCATGACGCCGACATACACCTCGGGCAGGCCCTGATCGAGCAGGAGCCCCGCGGCGATCGGACCGGCGATCGCCCCGCCGAGGAACGCCGCCGCGTTGATCGCGTTGTACCGGCCCCGATTGTGGTCGGAGGCGAGGTCGTTGTAGATCGCCGGCACCGTCGGCTGCAACAGGGTCTCGCCGAACGCGAAGACCCCCATGTAGCCGATCACGCCGATCGCGGCCGCGAGTGAGCCGGGGAGCAGTCCCGCGACGCCGAGGATGAGCCACGAGCACGCCCACACCGCCGCCATCACCCACATCACCCGGGTGCGGCGGCGCCCGCTGATGCGCTTGAGCACTGCGAACTGGAGGAGCACGATCACCGCGGTGTTGACGGCGAACGCCAGCCCGACCACGCGGGTCGACACCTCGGCCTCCAGGCGCGCGTACGCCGGGAACCCGGCCTCGAACTGTCCGTAGCCGACGAACACCGCGAGGAACGTGAGCACCGTCAGCCAGAGCACGGCAGGCTGCATGAGGATCTCGCGGTAGCCGCCCGTCTGGGGCGTGTGCTCGGACGGCTCCGCCTGCGTTCGCACATGCCGCAACGGCCCGAGCAGCAGGGCTGCCGGGATCAGGCAGCTGGCGGCGTCGAGGAGGAAGATCGCGGTGAACGTCTCGGGAGCGTCGACGTCGACGGCGAAGCCGCCGACGATGCCGCCGACTCCGATGCCGAGGTTGACGAGGGCGAAGTTGACACCGAAGTACTGCTGACGAAGATCGCCGGCGACCACGGCGGCGATCAGCGAATTGAACCCCGGCCAGGAGACGCCGAAGTTCGCGCCGATGAGCACGAGGGCCACGGCGGCGACCGCCGGATGCGTCGCGTATGCGAGCAGGGTGCAGCCCGCGATCATCGAGGCGAGTCCGACGAGCAGCACCATGCGGGCGCCGAACCGGTCGATGAGCGTGCCGCCCGGTCCGGTCACGACGAGGCCGACGACGGCGATGAGGCTCATCAGCGCGCCGGAGATCCCCAGGTCGAAGCCGCGCACCTCGTGGAGGTAGATGATCGTGAACGGCAGGGTCAGCCCGCGCCCCAGCGTCTGGATCGCGACCGTCGACAGCAGCCATCGACCCTCGGTCGGGAGGGCGCGCCAGAACGTCGTCAAGCCGAGCATCTCAGCAGTCTGGCCCACCCCGCGGACATCCTGCACGTCGGAGCCCCGCAGGGCCGGCACTCAGCACCCGACCGCCGGGCGCCGGGCGCGGACCTCAGCCGCCGAGGAAGAGGGCGATGTCCTCGCAGAAGTCCCGATCCGCCGTGTCCCAATGTCCGTGGCGCTGCACGTCCCCCACGTCGCTGATGAACTCGTCGTCACTGGGGTCACCCGGCGTGCCGCCGTGGTCGACGAGGATCGCGGCCTCGAAGAGGCCCGCGTTGTGGAACACCTTCTCGCCGTCGACGAGGACGTTGGTGCGGAGCGAGTCCTTGAACCAGATCGTCAGGGTGCCATCGCCGTTGTCCACGATCTTGTGGTCCCGGAGACGCCCGTGCTGGTCCGAGACGAAGGTGTGGCCGTTCGCGCTGTAGGTGTCGACCCAGCGGAACGTGCTGGCGAAGAACAGGATGCCGTGGCGGTCGACCGAGATGCGTTCGACGCCGCTGCCGACCCAGCTCTGGGTCACCTCGAAGTCGACGAGATCGGGCGGGCACCAGCCCTCCTGCCCGACCTCGAGCACGATGGAGCCGACGTCCTCCCAGTGCTCGCTCTGTCCCGGGGCCGCGATCGCGGGTGCGGGGAAGGCGATGGCCAGGGCTGCCGCGGCGGCGATCCCGCCGACGAGCGCGCGTCGTTTCATGATCGTCCCATCTCGGATGCGGCGAAGGTGAGATAACCTCGCGGTCCTGATGGTACGCGCGCCGGACCTCGGGCGTCCATGCCGCGCGGCCGGTTCATCCGCCCCCAGTTCCGGGGGTGCTTCGGCCCGGCTTCTCGTCGTTCACGGTTCCTTCGGACGGCGGCATCCCACCGCGCACGGCTGCACCGTAGGCTCGCAGCATGCCGGTGATGCTCGGACGGACGGCAGCGCACCCCCTCCTCGTCGGACTCGAGGAGGGGCCGGTCCGCGGCATCCGCCGTCGTGGGGTGCGGCTCTGGCGTGGCATCCCGTACGCCGCGGCGCCCGCGGGCGCGCTCCGGTTCCGGGCGCCGCGGCCCTCCCCGAGCTGGAACGACGTGCGCGATGCGTCGGCGTTCGGGCCGGTGGCGCCGCAGAAGCGCCGAGGCCAGTTCATCGGCGCCGCGGACCACCTCCCCCGCAGCGAGGACTGCCTGACGGTCAACGTCATCGCGCCCGACGAGACGGCCGGTGCCAGCCACGCCGGGCCACGACCCGTCATGGTGTTCATCCACGGCGGCGCCTACAGCGTCGGCTCCTCGCAGGAGTACCCCCGCCAGGGCGAGCAGCTCGTGCGGCGGCACGGGATCGTGTACGTGAGCCTCAACTACCGGCTCGGCGCCCTCGGCTGGCTCGACTTCCGGGCGTACGGAGTGCCGGGGCATCCGTTCGAGGCGAACCTCGGCCTGCGGGACCAGATCGCCGCGCTCGGGTGGGTGCGCCGCAACATCCGGGCGTTCGGCGGAGACCCCGACCGGGTCACGCTGTTCGGCGAGTCCGCGGGCGCGAACTCCGTCACGACCCTCATGACGGTGCCGGCCGCCGAGGGGCTCTTCTCGCGCGCGATCGCGCAGAGCGCGCCGGCGAACGCGGTCTACCTGCCCGAGACGGCCGCGAGCTGGGCGCGGGAGTACGTCGGCATCCTGAGCAAGCTCGTCGACGACGACGACCTCGAAAGCGAGTCGACGGATGCCGCCGGCACCATGCTCCTCGGTGCGGACCCGATGCTGCTCGCCGAGGCGACCACCCGGCTGACGGTGCGGACCCCCGACGAGAATCCGGGCACGATCAGCCTCGCGCCGGTGATCGACGGCGAGTTCCTGCCGCATCGTCCGCTCGACGCGTTCCGCGACGGGACCGCTCATCGCGTGCCGCTCATCATCGGCACGAACGATCGCGAGGGCTCGCTCTTCGAGGGTCGCATCGACATCCTGCCGACGACGAAGCCGCGAATCCGGGCGATCTTCACGAACACCCGCAAGAAGGCGCGCAAGGCGATCAAGGCGCAGTACCCGGGACTGCCCGAACGACGCGCGGCGGCCGACTTCGCCGGCGACTTCACCTTCTGGTTCCCCTCGGTGAAGGCGGCAGAGCGGCATTCGCGGTTCGCGCCCGTGTTCTTCTACCGCTTCGACGCGGCGCCGCGCACCGCGCGCCTGCTCGGACTGGATGCCACGCACGGCCTCGAGCTCTTCGCGCTCTTCGAGAAGTTCGACACGCCGGTCGGCACGGCGCTCACGCTCCTCGGCGGCCGCCGGATGTTCCGAGCGGTCGGGCGGAGGATGCAGGCGCACTGGGCGGCGCTCGCGGCATCCGGTGCCCCGCTGCCCGACTGGCCCCGCTACGACGAGCGCGACCGCCGGACGCTCATCTTCGACGACACCGACCACGTGGTGCTCGACCCGCGCCGTGAGAAGCGGCTCGCCTGGCAGGCGTTCGTCCCGCACGTCTGAGCCGGCTCCCCATTGGCGGCGCGAGCCGGGATCGACGGGTGCCTCTTGTGCGCGCATCGGGAATGGACTAGAAAGTAGACCATTCTCGTGAGGCGACGACCTCACACCTCCCCCGACGCGAGGAACCCCATGACCAGTCAGCAGAATCTCGCGCGACACGCGGCCGAGCAGCGCGACTCCCGTCGCCTGAGCGGAAACCTCGGCACCGTTTCGGTGACCTTCATGGTGATCGCGGCGGCCGCTCCACTCACGGTCGTCGGCGGCATCATGCCCATCGGCTACCTCCTCGGCAATGGGCTCGGGTTCCCCGTCATGTTCCTCGTGGCGACCGTGATCCTCCTGCTCTTCGCCGTGGGCCTGACGGCCATGAGCCGGTTCATCCCCAACGCCGGATCGTTCTTCGCCTTCGTGAGTCACGGACTGGGGCGGATCCCGGGAGTCGCGACGTCGTGGCTCGCGATCACCTGCTACACGACGGTGCAGGTCGCCGTGTTCTCCTACCTCGGCCAGACGATCGGATCGAGCATCGCGCTGCTCGGCGGACCCGAGCTGCCCTGGTGGCTGAACACGCTCGTGATGGTCGCCATCATCGGCGTCCTGGGCTACCGCCACATCGAGTTGAGCTCACGGGTGCTCGTGGTGGTGCTGGCGGCCGAGATGGGGATCGTGCTGCTCCTCGGCGTCGCCATCCTGCTCACGGGCGGCCCGGAAGGCCTGGCAGCCAGCCCGTTCTCACTCGAGTCCATCCTCTCGGGCTCGCCGGCACTGGGGCTCATGTTCGCCATCGCGAGCTTCATCGGATTCGAATCGACCGTGGTCTACCGGAACGAGGTGCGAGAGCCCGATCGCACGATCCCCCGCGCCACCTACGTCGCAGCGATCGTCATCGGGGTGTTCTACACCTTCGCGGCATGGGTGATCATCGTGGGCGTCGGAGCGTCGAACGTCCTCGAGGAGGCCGCCGCGGACCCGGCCACGCTCGTCGCCCGCGTGACCGAGCAGTACCTCGGCCCGCTCGGCGGCATCGTGGTGGCGGTGCTCTTCATGGGCAGCATGTTCGCCGCGGTCCTCTCGCTGCACAACGTGCTCACGCGCTACCACCACGCGATGGCGAACGCCCATGTCATGCCCGACCGGCTGGGCACCGTCCATCCGCGCCATCGATCCCCGCACGTGGCGGCCATCGTCCAGGTCTGCACCGCAGGACTGCTCGTCGTCGTGCTGACGCTCATCGGCTTCACCGCCGAGCAGGTGTTCGCGTGGTTCGCCGGGATCGGCACGCTCGCGATCGTCGTGCTCATGGCGCTCACCTGCCTCTCGGTCGTGACCTTCTTCGCCCGCACCAAGGCGATGTCGAGCCCGTGGCACACCGCCATCGCCCCCTCCCTCGGCTTCCTCGGCCTCGCCGTCTCGGCGGGCCTCATCGCCGCGAACTTCCCGCTGCTGGTCGGCGATGTCGACGGCGACGGCAATCCCGCCTGGGGCGTCCTCAGCGTGGTGCTCCTCGCGGTGGTGGCCGTTGCGCCCGTCGCCGGCGTCGTGCAGGCGCTCGTGCTCCGGGCTCGACGGCCGCTCGCGTACCAGCAGGTGATCGCACGATTCGAGGAGGACGCATGACCGGCGCCAACGTCGAGGAATTGAACGGGCGCAAGCCGGCGAAGCCGCTCGTCGGAGTGACGGGCCGCAGAGGCACGGGCGCGGTGATCGGTGCCCCGCTCGGATTCCAGGACGCCCCGCTCGAGATGTACCTCAGCGAGTATGCGACCTCGGTGCAGCAGGCCGGGGGCATCGCGGTGCACCTCCCGATCGACGGCGACGCCGCCGAACTCGTGTCGCGCCTCGACGCGGTCGTGATCGCAGGCGGAGAGGACGTCGACCCTCGTCGGTATGGGGAGGCGCCCGGGCCGCACACCACCCGCATCGACCCGCTCCGCGACGAGTTCGAGATCGGCCTCGTGCTCGCCGCCATCGACGCGGGCATCCCCGTACTCGGAGTGTGCCGCGGGCTCCAGGTCATCAACGTGGCCCTCGGCGGCAGCCTCGTGCAGCATCTCGAGATCGGTGCGGGCGAGTCGCACGCGTCCTACGCCTACCCGCGAGCGCATCGCACGCACGCCGTCGACGCTGAGCCCGGCACGGTGGTCGAGCGGCTGTACGGAACGAGGTTCCGTGTGAACTCCTTCCATCACCAGGCGGTGCATCGGCTAGGCGAGGGCCTCCGCGCCTCGGGGACCGCCGACGACGGGGTCATCGAGTCGATCGAGTACCGCGACGAAACCGTGCTCGGGGTGCAGTGGCATCCGGAGACCTTCGGCGGCGACGCCGCCTTCGACTGGCTGATCGCGACCGCGATCGCCATCCGCATCCACGAGAGAGCAGCAGCATGACCCGTCGGCACGAGAACAAGCGCGCGTTCATCACGGGGGGTGGCTCGGGCATCGGACGGGAGACGGCGCTCCGCCTCGCCGAGGAGGGCGCCCGGATGCTCGTCACCGACGTGAACGCCGCCGGCGCGGACGAGACCGTCGAGCTCATCCGTGAGCGCGGCGGCACGGCGGCGAGCGCGGTGGTCGACGTCCGCGAACGCGACCAGGTGCGCGCCGCCACCGATCTCGCGCGGGCGGAGTGGGGCGGTCTCGACCTGCTCGTCAACAACGCCGGCGTGGTCACGAACCACTCGTTCGAGACCTTGACCGAGGATGCGTGGGACTTCGTCCTCGACATCAACCTGAAGGGCCAGTGGCTCGTGAGTCAGGAGGTCGCGCCGGTCATCGCCGAGTCCGGCGGCGGTGCGATCGTGAACCTCTCGACCGTCGAAGCGCTCGTCGTGGTGACGAGCGGCACCACCGCGCAACCGCACTACAACGCCAGCAAGGGCGGTGTCCCGATGCTCACGAAGGCCCTCGCCGTCGAGCTGGCCCCGAAGAACATCAGGGTCAACTGCGTCGCACCCGGGCCCATCGCGACCGACTTCTTCGACTACGAGGGAGTCACGAGTCCCGAGGCGATGGAGTTCATGAAGCAGCGGCTGCTCGTGCAGCGCGTCGGCCAGCCCGGCGACATCGCAGCGGCCGTCTCCTGGCTCCTGAGCGACGAGGCATCGTGGATCGACGGCATCCAGCTGCCGGTCGACGGCGGATGGCTCACGCGGTGACGGGGGCGGTCATCGAGCCCGGACGGCTCGAGGAACTCGGCATCCGCACGGTCATCGTCGCGTCACCCGACCTGCAGGGTCGACTCATCGGCCGACGCATCCCCGTCGAGGGCTTCGATCGGGTGATCGAGCACGGCGTCGACGTCTGCACGTGCGTGTGGGCCTGGGATCTGGAGCAGGGACTGGGCCTCATCGACGCCGGCGTGTTCCGGCTCTGCAGCATGCACAACGGGGTGCCCGACGTCACCCTGCGGCCCGATCTCGCAACCCTCCGCCGCGCGGCATGGCTCGACAACGTCGCGATCTGCCTCGCCGACCCGGTGGACGTGCAGACCGGCGAGCCGCTCTCGCTCTCACCTCGGGTCATGCTCAAGCAGGAACTCGCGCGCCACGAGTCGCGCGGATTCCGGCCGATGGCCGGCACGGAGCTCGAGTTCTACCTTTTCGAGAATGACCAGAAGTCCCTTCGCAAGAACGGATTCCGCGGCTTGGAGCCGACCACGATCGTGCCGAGCGACTTCATGATCCATGAGGCGAACACGTACGAGCCGTTCTTCCAGAAGCTGCGTGCCGACCTCCTCGCGAGCGGTATCGCCGTCGAAGCGGCCCAGTGCGAGTGGGGCAGTGGGCAGTGGGAGATGACGTTCACCTACGGCGAGCCGCTGGAGATGGCCGACCGGCACGCGCTCTACAAGCTCGCCGTGCGCGATTCGGCCGTGAAGGCCGGGATGACGGCCACGTTCATGGCGCGACCCCTCAACGACCAACCCGGGTCAAGCTGTCACGTGCACTTCTCGCTCGAGGATGCCTCCGGTGAGCGGCTGTTCTGGAGCGACGCGGCAGATCACCACATGAGCGGGATCATGCGGTCGGCGTTGGCCGGCGTGCTCGAGCACGCTCCCGCATTCATGGCCTGGTACGCACCGACGATCAACTCGTATCGCCGCAACAACTCGCAGGAGGTCGCCGGATCCGGGCGCACCTGGGGCTTCGACAACCGCACCACCTCCGTGCGGGTCGTCGGTCACAAGCCCCAGCACCTGCGGTTCGAGTTCCGGATCCCCGGAGCCGATACGAACCCCTACCTCACCCTCACGGCCCTGCTCGCCTCCGCCCGCGACGGGATCGAGCGTGGGGCGACCCCGGCGGACCCCGTACTGGGGAACGCGTACACGCGCCCGCGCGACGAGACCATGCCGACGAACCTCGGCGAGGCGGCGCGCGCCTTCGCCGCATCGCCGTTCGTGCACTCGCTCTTCGACGAGAGCGACGTCGACCACCACCGGGTCCTCATGCAGCATGAATGGGACACCTTCCTGGCCGCAGTCAGCGACTGGGACCTCCACCGCTACTTCGATCGGATCTGAGCGATGGCGATCGTGGAACTGCCCGACCCTCCCGCCTCATCGACCTGGATCGGCGGACGCCCCGAGCCGAGCCGAGCGGCCGATGCGGGAGGCCTGCACGACCCGAACAGCGGGGAGTACCTCGCCGACTCGCCGACCTCGTCGCACGAGCAGGTCGAGCGCGCGGTGGCCGCGGCGCACGCGGCCCATGCGAGCAGCGGATGGAGCGAGCTCGGAGCGGAGGGCCGTGCGCCCTACCTCGAGCGCTTCGCCGAAGAACTGGACGCGATTGCGGAGCAGGTCGCCCGGCTCGACGCCGTGAACAGTGGAGTACCGATCACCGTGACGAGGCTCTTCGGTGCGAGCAACGGCGGCACCGTGCGCGACGCTGCGGCGAGAGCGCGAGCCCTCGGTGACAGTCGGCGACTCGACGCCGATCACGGCGACGTCCGCGTGCATCGCGTGCCGTGGGGTCCGACGGCCCTCATCATGCCCTGGAACGCGCCGTCGGCGATGGCCGTGAAGAAGTCCGCGTACGCGCTCGCCGCCGGGGCGACGACCGTGCTGAAGCCCTCGCCGGCATCGCCCTGGAGCGCGGAACTGGTCGTCGAGGCCGCCCACCGTGCCGGGATCCCGGACGGCGTCGTGAACCTCGTCTACGGCGGCGCCAGGGTCGGTGCCGCCCTCGTCTCGGATGCCCGCGTCAGAGCGATCTCGATGACCGGATCGACCCCGACGGGCCGGGCGATCGCTGCGGCCGCCGCCCCCAACTTCACGAGGCTGCGCCTGGAGCTCGGCTCGAACAATCCGGCCATCGTCCGCGCGGACGCCGACCTCGAACGCACCGCCGCCGCGATCGTCTCGGGCGCGATGAAGCTCTCGGGGCAGTGGTGCGAGGCGCCTCGCCGGGTGATCGTCGCCGGAACCGTGATCGACGAGCTCGTCGACGCCCTCGTGGTCGAGCTCGACGGGCTCCGCATCGGCTCCAGCCTCGACGAGGCGACGACACTCGGACCGGTCGCCTTCGAGGCGCGCCGGTGCGAGCTCGACGCCCAGCTCGCGGCGCTCGTTGCGGCCGGAGCGCGGCTGATCCGCAGGGGACGGACGCCCTCGCCCGGCTGGTTCTTCCCACCCACGGTCGCCGTCGCCGACACGATCGACCTCGACCTGGAGATCTTCGGGCCGCTCCTCACCTTGCAGCCCGCCACCGACGACGAGGACGCGATCCGCGCCGCGAACGCGGGGCACGTGGGGCTCGCCGGGTACGTGTTCTCGCGCGACGAGGACGCCGCGCGCGCCCTTGGACGCCGGATCCACGCGGGCGAGATCAAGGTCAACGGCACCTCCGTGCTGGACATGGCCCCGGAGTCCTCGCAGAGCTTCTTCGGCCTGAGCGGGATCGGTGGTCACGGCGACGCGGATGTGCTTGACTTCTTCTCCGGTGACCGCGTCGTGGGAGTGGATCGTCCGGGATTGCCGCTGTGACGGGAGTGAATCGTGGCTGACGGGGTCGATCCGCCGGTCGAGATCGACGCATCCGGACTGCGAGCGCGGTCCGGGCATCAGGATGTCGTCGACTTCCTGCGTCGCGAGATCAGCCTCGGGCGCCTGCGCCCGGGAGATCGCCTGCCCGCCGAGCGCAAGCTCGCGGCTCAGCTGGGCGTCGCGCGCGAGACGCTGCGGCACGCGCTGCGCATCCTCGAGGAGGGCGGGCAGGTGCAGGTGCGCAGGGGAGCGGCCGGCGGACCGATCGTGCAGCAGACGGACCCCGATCCCGAGGCATTGCGACGTGACATCCTGAGCCGGGAGGGGTCGATCGTCGAGCTCACGGAGTTCCGGGCGATCGTGGAGGCCGGTGCGGCCGGACTCGCTGCCGAGCGCCACTCCGACGACGACGTGGTCCGGCTGGAAGCGGCCCAGGCGGAGCTCGAGGCGGCGGTGACGAAGGCCGAGTCGCGACTGGCCGACCAGGCGTTCCACCTCGCGGTCGCGCGAGCCGCAGGGAACGCAATGCTCTCGACTGCCGTCGAGGACGCTCGTGCCCGGATGTTCGACTCGGTCGATCTCGTGCAGTTCGAGTTCATCAAGGAGTCGAGCCTCGGGGCCCACCAACGGATCCTCGACGCCATCCGGGACGGAGACGCGACTCGCGCCGCCGCCGCGATGCGAGAGCACCTCGTCACCACGCGGCAGGAATTCGAGCGGATCATCGACGGCAGCTGAGCTCGTCGCCCCACGTAGGCTCGAGGAATGCTTGCGACGATCATCCACGCGCCCCGGGACATCCGCGTCGAGACCGTGCCCGACCCGGTGCTCTCGACCGGTGACGATGCGATCGTCCGGGTCGTGGCCGCCTGCGTGTGCGGCTCCGACCTCTGGCCCTACCGGGGGATCACCCCCACGCGCGAGCCGCATCGCATCGGGCACGAGTTCGTCGGCGTCGTCGAGCAGGTCGGTGCGAAGGTCGGACGGATCGCCGTGGGCGACTTCGTCATCGCCCCGTTCTACGTGTGCGACAACACGTGCCTCAACTGCCGCAACGGCGTGAGCACCTCGTGCCTGCACGGCGGCTGGTGGGGTGTCGACGATCGCAAGGGCGCCTTCGCCGACGGCGGCCAGGGCGAGAAGGTGCGCGTGCCCCTCGCCGACGGCACGCTGGTGCCGGTGCCCGGCGGAGTCGCCGACGCGCAGGTCCCCGGGCTGCTCACCCTCTCCGACGTCATGGGCACCGGTCACCACGCGGCGATCGCGGCGGGCGTGCGGCCCGGCGATTCCGTCGCCGTCGTCGGCGACGGCGCCGTGGGGCTCTGCGCGATCATCGCGGCGAAGCGGCTCGGAGCGACGACGATCATCGCGATGTCGCGGCATCCGCAGCGGCAGGAACTCGCGCGCGAGTTCGGCGCGACCCATATCGTGGCGGAGCGCGGCGACGTCGGCGTGACGGCGGTGCACGAGCTGACGCGCGGTATCGGGGCAGATCGCGTGCTCGAGTGCGTCGGCACGAAGCAATCGATGGACCAGGCGATCCGCTCGACGCGGCCCGGCGCCATGGTCGGCTACGTCGGCGTGCCGAACGGCGGGCCCGAGCTGCCCGTTCGCCCGCTGTTCGACCGCAATGTGGGCGTCAACGGCGGCGTCGCCCCGGTGCGCGGCTACATCGAGGAGCTGCTGCCCGACGTGCTGTCCGGAGCGATCGAGCCCGGCCGGGTCTTCGACCTCGAGCTGCCGCTCCGCGATGCCGCCGACGCCTACGCCGCGATGGACGAGCGTCGCGCCGTCAAGGTGCTGCTGCGCCCCTGACCCGCGCACGAATCTTGCTCCGTCCGGCGGGCGGGCGCCGTCTCCTCGGCGCCGGGACGCGGAT
>JAPSJU010000123.1 GCA_031178025.1 Agromyces sp.
GCCGCGAGGTCGTCGTCGGGCTCGTGCTCGACGACGACCTCGAGGACCCGGGACCGTGGTGGCGACTCGCCAACCCCGGCGCGCTCGACGGCGGGTCGGCGGCTCAGTCCATCAGCGAGTAGGGGGCGGCATCCGGTCGCTTCGCCCGGATGGCATCACCCGAGGACTGGTGCCGGATGCGCCGCAGCACCCACGGTACGAGGTACTCGCGCGCCCACGAGAGGTCGTCGACGCGCGCCTGCCGCCACGTGGATGCCGGCAACGGCTCGGGCTTCATCGGCTCGAGGTCGTTCTCGACATTGAGCGCGTCGAGCACCATCCGCGCCACCGTGTGGTGACCGAGCGGGTTGAGGTGGAGCCGGTCGGGCGACCACATCCGCTGGTCCTGGATTGCCGCCAGTGCCCACTGGTCGGCGACGATGCAGTCGTACTTCGCCGCGATCGCCCGCAGGTTCTCGTTGTAGATCGCGACCTTGCCGCGCAGGCCCCGGAACACGGCGGAGAAGTCGACGTCCACCCCCGTGAAGATCACGATGGTCGCACGGTCCCGCGAGAGGCGCTCGACCGCGTACTCGAAGCGGCCCGCGATCTCGTCGGGGTCGGTGCGCGGCCGGATCACGTCGTTGCCGCCCGCGGCGATGGTGATGAGGTCGGGCCGGAGTGCGAGCGCGGGCTCGAGCTGCTCGTCGATGACCTGCTGGATGAGCTTGCCCCGCACGGCGAGGTTGGCGTAGGCGAAGTCCACCGTCCCCTGGCTCAGCACCTCGGCGACGCGGTCCGCCCAGCCGCGGTGCCCGCCCGGAACGCTCGGCTCCGGGTCGCCGATGCCCTCGGTGAAGGAGTCGCCGAGCGCGACGTACCGCGACCAGGGGTGCTGTTGCGTGACCATGGGCACCATTCTGCCAAGCCCTCGGTTCGAGGATGTCGGCACCCTCCGCTACCCTCGAGTCCAGTGAGCACCGCGACCCCATCCGGCCACCAGCCGGGCACCTCGGCCGCCGAGCATCTCCCACCGTCCTTTCCCGCACGCGCCCCGTGGGGAACGGCGAACAAGCTGCGCGCGTGGCAGGCCGAAGCCCTCGAACAGTACCTCGGCGAGCTGCCGCGCGACTTCCTGGCGGCCGCGACTCCCGGCGCAGGCAAGACCACCTTCGCCCTGCGCGTGGCCGCCGAGTTGCGTGCGCGCCGCGTCATCGACCGCATCACGGTCGTCGCTCCGACCGACCACCTGAAACGGCAGTGGGCCGATGCCGCGGCACGAGCCGGGATCCGGCTCGATCCGGGCTTCCGCAACGCGCACGGGCAGACGGCACGCCACTTCCACGGAGTCGCGGTCACGTACGCCCAGGTCGCGATGCGACCGGCGCTGCACCGCGAGCTGACCCTCTCGGGCCGCAGCCTCGTGATCCTCGACGAGGTGCACCACGGCGGCGACACGCTCTCGTGGGGTGACGCGATCCGCGAGGCGTTCGAACCGGCCGCGAAACGCCTCTCGCTCACCGGGACGCCGTTCCGCTCGGACACCGCGCCGATCCCCTTCGTCGAGTACGAGCCGGACGCGCAGGGCGTGCGCCTCTCGAGGACCGACTACGCCTACGGGTACGGCCGCGCCCTCGCCGACGGCGTCGTGCGTCCGGTGCTGTTCATGGTCTACGCGGGCCACATGCGCTGGCGCACGAAGGCCGGCGACGAGATGGAGGCGAAGCTCGGCGAGGACAACACGAAGGACATCACGTCGTCGGCGTGGCGCACCGCGCTCGAACCGACGGGGGAGTGGATTCCCGCGGTGCTCGCGGCAGCCGACCGTCGCCTCACCGAGGTGCGGCACGGCATCCCCGATGCCGGCGGACTCGTCATCGCCACCGACCAGTCGACGGCGCGTGCGTATGCGCAGATCCTCGAGGGGATCTGCCGGGAACCCGTCACCGTCGTGCTCTCCGATGAGAAGGAGGCGAGCGCGCGGATCGAGGAGTTCTCGGGCAACACCCGTCGCTGGATGGTCGCCGTGCGCATGGTGTCCGAGGGCGTCGACGTGCCGAGGCTCGCAGTGGGCGTCTACGCCACGAGCGCGTCGACGCCGCTCTTCTTCGCGCAGGCGATCGGCCGCTTCGTGCGTGCGAGACGTCGCGGCGAGACGGCCTCCGTGTTCCTGCCGAATGTGCCGGCGCTCATGAGCCTCGCTGCGCAGCTCGAACTCGAGCGCGACCACGCCCTCGACCGGCGCAGCGGCGACGGCGATGACGACGGGTTGGACGACAGCCTGCTCGAGTCCGCGAATCGTGAGGAGCGCGCCTCGGAGGAGGCCGGACTCGGCACGTGGGAGGCGATCGGGTCGGACGCCTCCTTCGACCGCGTGCTCTACGACGGCACGGAGTTCGGCACGCTCGCCGCACCGGGCAGCGACGAGGAATACGACTTCATCGGCATCCCCGGCATCCTCGAGCCCGAGCAGGTCTCCGAGCTCCTGCGTCACCGCCAGGCGCGCCAGGCCCGCCGCGCGGGGGAACGACGCAAGCACGCCGTCGACGCACCCGAGCAGGCCGAGCCCGTCGCCCTCTATCGCACCCTCAAGGAGCAGCGGTCACTGCTCAACAGCCTCGTCGGACTCTGGGCCAGGCACACCGGGCAAGCGCACTCCCAGGTGCACGCCGAGCTCCGGCGGGTGTGCGGGGGACCGGCGGTCGCGCAGGCGAGCGTGACGCAGCTGCAGGCGCGGATCGAACTGCTGCGCCGCCGTCTGGGCAGCCGCTGACGCTGTCCGGCGGGTTCAGCCGGAGGCGGCGCCCGCCCGGGCGAACCGCGGTGCCGCGCCGGCGATGCCGCCGGCCCCGGCCGCGGCATCGAGCGCCGCCATCAGGTCGTTCGACAGGTCGTCGACGTGCTCGAGTCCGATGGAGATGCGCACGACCCCGGCATCCGGTTTCGCCCCGTCGGCGACGGGACGGTGGGTGAGGGAAGCCGGATGCTGGACGAGCGAATCGACGCCGCCGAGGGACACCGCGTGGGTGATGAGTTCGCAGGCCTCCGTGAAGCGCGCTGCGGCCGGGAACCCGCCGGCGAGCTCGAGCGCGATGATGGAGCCCGGGCCGTCGAGCTGCCGCCCGAGCAGCCCCTTCGGGTCCTGTCCGGCGAGCCCCGGGTAGCGAACCCGGCCGACCGCCGGATGCGCACCCAGTCGCTCCGCCAGCGCGGACGCCGTCGCCTGCTGGGCACGCACCCGCACCGGAAGCGTGCGGAGCCCCCGATGGAGCAGGTATGCCGCCATCGGATGCAGCAGCCCGCCCGTGAGGGCGCGGATCCGCCGGATCCGTTCGACCCAGGACGTGTCGCCTGCGACCACGCCGCCCATGACGTCGCCGTGCCCGCCGAGGTACTTCGTCGCGCTGTGCAGCACGAGCGTCGCTCCGTGCTCGGCCGGTCGCTGCAGCACGGGGGTCGCGAACGTGTTGTCGACGAGCAATGGGACGTCGCCCGCTGCGTGGGCGACCCTGCGGAGGTCGACCAGCTCGAGCGTGGGATTGGCGGGGGTCTCGACGATGACGAGGCCCGTGTCGGGCTCGATCGCGCTCGCGATGCCGTCGGCGTCCGTCCAGGTCACCCGTGTGCCGAGCAGGCCGCTCTCGAGCACGTGATCGCTTCCGCCGTACAGCGGTCGCACGGCGACGACGTGCGGCCGCCCGTCGGATGCGGCGGCGATGAGCGTCGCCGCGAGCGCCGCCATCCCGCTCGCGAAGCCCACCGCGCCCTCGGTTCCCTCGAGGCCGGCGAGGGCGTCCTCGAAGCGCGCCACGCCGGGCTGCCAGAGGCGCTGGTAGACCGCGGATCGCCCGGCGCCGAGGTCGTGCCCGGTCGCGAGCTCTTCGTAGGAGAGCCCGCCCAGCTCGACGGAGGGGAGCGGGTTGGTGGTCGAGAGGTCGATGACCGGGACGTGGGATCCGCTCGCTCGAACCCCGTCCATGCCGCCGTGCACGGCGCGGGTGTCGAAGTGCGACGTCGATGTCTGCATGCCTCGAGTCGAGCAGAAACTGTGAGCATCGGCAAGTTGGCCCGCATGATCTTTGGCGGTACGCTAGCCCTTCGAATCTTCTTCAGCCTCGCACGGACGGAGTCCACACCATGGCGCAGAAAGCCGAACTCGACCGCGTCGACCGGGCGCTGCTGCAGGCGCTCTCCACGAATGCCCGCGCCTCGGGAGCCGCCCTCGCCGCCGAGGTCGGCGTCGCCGAATCCACCGTATCGCTGCGGCTCCGTCGGCTGCAGAGCCTCGGCACGGTACGCGGATATCGCGTGGAGGTCGACCTGGCCTCCCTCGGGGTGTCCCTGCAGGCGCTCATCGCCGTGCGCCTCGTCAAGCACGACCGCAGCGAGATCGACGCGTTCCGCGCGGCCGTCCCGCATCTGCCGGGAGTGCTGGGGGTCTTCCACATGGCCGGCGCGGAGGACTACCTCATCCACGTCGCCGCCCGCGACGCGGAGGAGCTGCGCGAGTTCGTGCTGGCGCACCTCACGGGACATCCCGCCGTCGCGCACACCGAGACGAACCTCATCTTCGAGCACGTCGACGGCGACGGCTGGAACCGGCTCGTCGGCTGAGGCGCCACCCGTTCAGCTGATCGACGTGCCGAACGCGAGGCCGAGCAGGTAGGTGACCGCCGCCGCGCCGAGGCCGATGCCGAGCTGCCGCACCGCGCGCTTCAGCGGCGACGCGCCCGACAGGAGGCCCACCGTCGCCCCGGTCGCGAGCAGGGCGACGCTGACGAGGAGGGTCGCCGTGACGATCGCGGCGGTGCCGTCGAGTCCGAACAGGTACGGCAGGACGGGGATGAGCGCGCCCGATGCGAAGAAGAGGAAGCTCGAGACCGCCGCCGACAGGCCGGTGCCGACCGCCTCGTCGTCGTGGGGGATGATCGCGAGCCCGTCGGTCGGGTTCGCGGAGTGGTCCGCTGCCTGCACGCGCGCGACGACGAGTGCGGCGTGCTCACGAGCGTCCTGCTCGTCCATGCCTCGCGCACGGTAGACGAGCGCGAGCTCGTTGGCGTCGATGTCGAGGTCGACGAGGGCCTCACGAGCGCCCGGATCCGGTGCGGATGCCTCGAGCAGCTCGCGCTGGGAGCGGACCGAGACGTACTCTCCGGCTCCCATCGAGAGCGCGCCGGCGAGCAGGCCGGCGAGGCCCGTGAAGAGCACGACGGACGCCGGAACCCCGGTCGCGCCGATGCCGAGCACGAGCGCCAGGTTGGAGACGAGGCCGTCGTTCGCCCCGAAGACGGCGGCCCGGAACGTGCCGGCGAGGCGACGGCGCCCCCGCGCTGCGAGACCGCGCACGACCTCCCCGTGGATCCGCTCGTCGGCGGCCATCGCCGCCGTCGCGTCCGGGTCGGTCGCGTACGGTGAGCGCGCCTCGGCGCGCTGGGCGAGGGCGAGCACGAAGATCGATCCGAAGCGCCGGGCGAGCGCACCGAGGAGCCTGGTGCGCAGGTCGGCGCGCGGCATCCGCCCGTCGTCCTCTCCGAGCAGCGCGAGCCAGTGCGCCTCGTGGCGCCCCTCGGCCGCGGCGAGCGCCAGGAGGATCTCCCGTTCCTCGCCGTCGCGGCGCGCTGAGAGCTCGCGGTACACCGCCGCCTCCGCGCGCTCGTCGGCGAGGTACTGCCGCCATCGCGCGCGTTCGGCCGGGGTTCCTCGCCGCGGCTCGTCCACCATGCTGCACCCGTCCCACGCAGGAGCCGCGGAATTCCGTCGGTCGCTCCCGCCTCATCGCGTCGTGGCCGCGTGCGCGGCCTCAGCAACGATATCGGGCGGGCCCACCGCCGCAGGGCGGCGTCGCCCGATTGGCAGGTTTTCGGATTCCCGAACGGACGGCGCTCAGGATGCCGGCGCCGCCGTGACGAAGTCGATCAGCTCCTCGACGCGACCGAGCAGGGCGGGCTCGAGATCGCCGTAGCCGCGCACCGCACCGAGGATGCGCTGCCAGGCCCGGGCGATGTCGGCCTGGTCCTCGTGCGGCCACCCGAACGCCTCGCACACGCCGTGCTTCCATTCCGTTCCCCGGGGGATCACCGGCCAGGCCTCACGACCGATGCGCGACGGCTTCACCGCCTCCCACACGTCGATGTACGGATGCCCGACCACGAGCACGTGGGGACCGTGCGGGCCGCGCATGACGGCGTCGGCGATGCG
>JAPSJU010000124.1 GCA_031178025.1 Agromyces sp.
TCACTGCTCGTCGGAGCGGCGACCGGCCGCCGCATCCTGGGCACCGCCGCCGGAGCGGGGATCGCCGTGCTCGGATACGTGTGCAACGCGATCGCCAACCAGGTCTCGGATGCCGAATGGCTTCGAGCGCTCTCGCCCTACTCGTGGGCGTACCACGAGCAGCCGCTCCTGGACGGCGCGGACTGGGGCGGGCTCGGCCTGCTGTGGGGGCTCAGCCTCGTCCTCGTCGTCGGCGCGATGCTCGCACTGCGTCGCCGGGACATCACGGGCTGATCGTCGGCGCTGGCGGGCGGGCGGGAGCGCAGGCTCCGCCCGCCCGTTCCCGCCCGAGCGTTCGCCGTCGGTCCATGCCGTCGCAACCGCGCTCGTCGGCCGTCGGTTCAGAGTCGGGCGAGCCGCTCGATGAACTCGTCGGCCATGGTGAGCTGTTCCTGCAGGCGTGCCCGGCGGGCGTGCGCTTCGGAGACGAAGCGCCCGAGCACCTCGGCGGTGGCCTCTCGTTCCGCGTCGGCACGGTCGCCGCTCCTCGCCTCGATGATGCGGAGGAGCTCGGCCATCTCCTCGAGCGAGAAGCCGAGCGGCTTCATGCGGCGGATGACGAGGAGCCGCTCGAGATCGTGCGCGGTGTACAGGCGGAAGCCGCCGTCGGTGCGCCCCGATGGCTTGAGCAGGCCGATCTCGTCGTAGTGGCGGATGGTGCGCAGGGAGAGTCCGGTCCGGTCGGCGAGCTCACCGATGTGCATGGTTGCGTCCGACATGGTCACGGTCATCCCCTCGATCCGAACTCTACCCTCACGTTACGGTAGAGTTCCCGTGGTGGCCGACCAGGACGTCGGCCGCGGCCGTCATCCATCTCGGCCGTGCGCAACGGGGCGCTCGCACCAGACCTCATCCTCGGCTTGCCCAGAGCCCCCGTCCCCTGGAGACCGACTTGGCCATCCTGCAGCGCTCCGACGCGCCCAATCGCCACAGAGCCGAACCAACGGTGCTCACCGCCCTCCGCACGCCGCGGATCCTCACCCGCGAGGTGCTCGCCGGCCTCGTCGTCGCGCTCGCGCTGATTCCCGAGGCCATCTCGTTCTCGATCATCGCGGGCGTCGACCCGAGGCTCGGCCTCTTCTCGTCGTTCGTGATGGCCGTCTCGATCGCCTTCCTCGGCGGCCGTCCGGCCATGATCACCGCGGCGACGGGCGCCGTCGCCCTCGTCATCGCGCCCGTGGCACGCGAGTACGGCATGGACTACTTCATCGCGACCGTCATCCTCGCCGGGCTGTTCCAGCTCGTGCTCGGCGTGCTCGGTGTCGCGAAGCTCATGCGGTTCATCCCCCGCAGCGTCATGGTCGGCTTCGTCAACGCGCTGGCGATCCTCATCTTCAGCGCCCAGCTGCCGCACCTCATCGGCGTGCCCTGGCTCGTCTATCCGCTCGTCGCGGCCGGCATCCTGATCATGGTCGTGATGCCGCGGCTCACGAAGGTCGTGCCGGCGCCGCTCGTCGCCATCGTGCTCATCACGGCGACGGTGATCCTCACCGCGATCAACGTGCCGACCGTCGGCGATGAGGGCGAACTGCCCGAGAGCCTCCCGGAGCTCCTCATCCCGAACGTGCCGCTCACATGGGAGACGTTCACGATCATCGCCCCCTACGCCCTCGCCATGGCGCTGGTCGGCCTGCTCGAGTCCCTCATGACCGCCAAGCTCGTCGACGACATCACCGACACGGGCTCCGGGAAGACCCGTGAGGCCCTCGGCCAGGGTGCGGCGAACGTGCTCTCTGGACTCTTCGGCGGCATGGGCGGCTGCGCCATGATCGGGCAGACCATGATCAACGTGAAGGCCTCCGGCGCCCGGACCCGCATCTCGACGTTCCTCGCCGGGGTGTTCCTGCTCATCCTCGTCGTCGCGTTGGGCGACATCGTCGCGATCATCCCGATGGCCGCACTCGTCGCCGTCATGGTCATGGTGTCGGTTGCGACGTTCGACTGGCACTCGGTGCGCTGGTCGACCCTCAGGCGCATGCCGAAGAGCGAGACGACGGTCATGGTCGCCACGGTCGTCGTCGTCGTCGTCACGCACAACCTGGCCATCGGCGTCATCGTCGGCGTGCTCGTCGCGATGGTCGCCTTCGCGCGCCGGGTCGCGCACTTCGCCACCGTGACGCGCACCGTCCTCGACGACGCGCCGGTGCCGACCGTGCACTACACCGTGGAGGGCGAGCTCTTCTTCGCCTCCTCCAACGACCTGACGACGCAGTTCGACTACGCCGCCGATCCCGAGCGCGTCGTCATCGACATGTCCGGGTCGCACATCTGGGATGCCTCAACGGTGGCGGCGCTCGACGCCATCACCACGAAGTACGAGCGGCACGGCACGCGCGTCGTCATCGAGGGCATGAACGAGGCGAGCACGCGGCTGCATGAGCGCCTGGCCGGGAAGCTCGGCGCGGGGCACTGAGCGAGGCGGGAGGGGCTCGGGGGTAGCGTTGGCACGTGACCCCTGAGACGGCCCCCGACCCGGCAGAGGCGGCGGGCCATGCGGCGGGATCGGACGCGAGCGTCGAGCCGACGCTCGCGCACGGCGTCGGCCCGTGGCCCGGCGGCGAGCAGGCGTGGCCCGACGACCCGCGCTACGACCCCGAGCTGCTGGCGAACGGTGACACGCGCAACGTCGTCGACCGCTACCGCTACTGGCGGATGGACGCGATCGTCGCCGACCTCGACACCCGCCGGCATCCGTTCCATGTCGCGATCGAGAACTGGCAGCACGACATGAACATCGGCTCGATCGTGCGCACCGCGAACGCGTTCGCGGCCGACACGGTGCACATCATCGGGCGGCGGCGCTGGAACAAGCGCGGCGCCATGGTCACCGACCGCTACCAGCACGTCGAGTACCACCCGGATGTCGCATCGTTCGCCGAGTGGGCGCACGCGGCAGCCCTGCCGGTCGTGGCGGTCGACAACGTCGCCGGGGCCGTGCCCATCGAGGCGTTCGCGTGGCCGGAGCGCTGCGTGCTGCTCTTCGGGCAGGAGGGGCCGGGCCTCTCGCCCGAGGCGACCGCAGCGGCCGACGCCGTCGTCGAGATCACCCAGTTCGGCTCGACCCGATCGCTCAACGCGAGCGCAGCCGCAGCCATCGCGATGCACTCCTGGGTGCTGTCGCATGCCGAGCTCGGCGCGCCCCCCGGCTGACGTCGAGACCCGCGGGCAGACTGGCACGGATGTCCGTCGTCGACAATGCGATCTACCGGAGCGGCCGCCGGGCCGCCACCCCGGCGACCCTCGAGGAGACCTTCGAGACGCTCTCCGAGCATCCCGGCGGCTTCGCCTGGATCGGCCTGTACCACCCCACCGACCAGGAACTCGACGCGCTCGCCCAGGAGTTCGGGCTGCATCACCTCGCCATCGAGGACGCACGCAAGGGGCACCAGCGCGCCAAGCTGGAGCGCTACGGCGAGACGCTGTTCGTCGTGCTTCGGCCCGCCCGCTACCTCGACGCCGACGAGCGGGTCGAGTTCGGCGAGTTGCACCTCTTCATCGGCTCGGACTTCGCGATCACCATCCGCCGGGCCGAGTCGCCCGACCTCGGGAAGGTGCGGAGCCGGCTCGAAGCGGCGCCCGACCTCCTGGAGAAGGGCCCCGAGGCCGTGCTGTACGCAGTGCTCGACGAGGTCGTCGACGAGTACTCCCCGGTACTGGCCGGCCTCGAGAACGACATCGACGAGATCGAGGAGGAGCTCTTCGACGGCGATCCGATGGTCACCCGGCGCATCTACGACCTCGCGAGCGAGGTCATGGAGTTCCAGCGCGCGACGCGGCCGCTCGTCGACATGTTCACCTCGCTCGAGCGCGGGTTCGAGAAGTACGGCGTCGACGTCGAGCTCCAGCGGTACCTGCGCGACGTGCTCGACCACTCCATCCGATCGGTCGAACGCGGCGAATCGTTCAGGCAGCTGCTGCAGAACGCGCTGCAGGTGCACGCGACGCTCGTGGCCCAGCGGCAGAACGAGGAGATGCAGCGCCTGTCCGAGACGAGCCTCGCGCAGAGCGAGCAGACGAAGAAGATCTCGAGCTGGGCGGCCATCCTGTTCGCGCCGACGCTCGTCGGGACCATCTACGGCATGAACTTCACGCACATGCCCGAGCTCGACTGGGTCTACGGCTATCCGTTCGCAGTGCTGCTCATGGTCGGCATGGGCGCGGGGTTGTACGGCGTGTTCCGGCGTCGCAACTGGCTCTGAACCGCGATCGGGTGCGCCCCTCCGACTGCATGCGACGGATGCCGCGACCGGTGCTCTTTCCGCGGCAGCCGATCGCCGTTAGCGTTGGCGCATGACCGCGATCACCGATGATCTCCCCGCCCGCCTGCTGCACGAGGAACACGCCGGTTGGAAGGCGATCCTCGAGGGCCGCGGCGGCGAGCACTACCAGCGGTCGATGACCCGTGACGCCCTCATGGTCGTCGATGGCGCCGTGCTCGGCCGCGACGAGGTCCTCGCGGCGTTCCGCAGCAGCCCGCCGTGGGACTCGTACGAGCTGCACGAGCCGGCCGTCATCCGCCTCGGCGAACGGGCGGGGATCCTCGTCTATCGCGCCGTCGCCCGCCGCGGCGACGACACGGCGAACCTCCGCATGTCGACCACGTACCTGTACGACGACGGCGCGTGGCACGTGGCCGCGCACCAGCAGACGCCCGCCTGAGCGGAGCGGGACACGGGCGTCGGTTCAGTCGGTGCCGAGGTCGAAGGCCGCGGCTTCGAGGGCGGCATCGGTCGCCGCCTCGAGGTCGGTCTCGACCTCGCCTGCCGAGATGTCGGTGCCCCCGCCGGCCTCGAGGTCGCCGACGAGCTCGGCGGTCGCGCCGCCCACGATGCCCTGCAGCGCGTACTGCTCGAGGCGGGCGCGGGAGTCGGCGATGTCGAGGTTGCGCATCGTCAGCTGCCCGATGCGGTCCTCGGGGCCGAAGGCCGCATCGCCGACGCGCTCCATCGAGAGCTTGTCGGGGTGGTAGCTGAGCGCAGGGCCCTCGGTGTTGAGGATCGTGTAGTCGTCGCCACGGCGCAGGCGCAGGGTGACCTCTCCCGTGACGGCGGAGCCCACCCATCGCTGGATCGACTCGCGCAGCATGAGGGACTGCGGATCGAGCCAGCGGCCCTCGTACATGAGCCGGCCGAGCCGGCGGCCCTCGGCGTGGTAGTTGGCGATGGTGTCCTCGTTGTGGATCGCGTTGAGGAGTCGCTCGTACGCGATGTGCAGGAGCGCCATGCCGGGCGCCTCGTAGATGCCGCGGCTCTTCGCCTCGATGATGCGGTTCTCGATCTGGTCGGAGACGCCGAGCCCGTGCCGCCCGCCGATCGCGTTCGCCTCGTAGACGAGGGCGACGGCGTCGGGGAACTCGGCGCCGTTGATGGCGACGGGACGCCCCGCCTCGAAGCGCACCGACACCTCCTCCGTCGCGATCTCGACGTCGTCGCGCCAGGCGGCGACGCCCATGATCGGCTCGACGATGTCGAGGCCGGTGTCGAGGTGCTCGAGGCGCTTCGCCTCGTGCGTCGCGCCCCAGATGTTCGCGTCGGTCGAGTACGCCTTCTCGGTGGAGTCGCGGTACGGGAAGCCCCGCGCCACCAGCCACTCGCTCATCTCCTTGCGGCCGCCGAGCTCGGTGACGAACGCGGCGTCGAGCCACGGCTTGTAGATGCGCAGCCGGGGGTTCGCCATGAGGCCGTAGCGGTAGAACCGCTCGATGTCGTTGCCCTTGTAGGTGGAACCGTCGCCCCAGATGTCGACGCCGTCCTCCTTCATGGCGCGCACGAGCAGGGTGCCCGTGACGGCGCGGCCGAGTGGCGTGGTGTTGAAGTAGGTCTTGCCGCCGGAGCGGATGTGGAACGCGCCGCAGGCGAGGGCGACGAGGCCCTCCTCGACGAGCGGGGCCTTCGCGTCGACATGGCGCGCGAGCTCGGCGCCGTACTCCTTCGCGCGGCCGGGAACGGCGTCGATGTCGGGCTCGTCGTACTGCCCGATGTCCGCGGTGTAGGTGCAGGGCACGGCGCCCTTCTCACGCATCCAGGCGACCGCGACGGAGGTGTCGAGACCCCCGGAGAAGGCGATGCCGACGCGTTCGCCGACGGGCAGGCTCGAGAGGACTTTCGACATGCGCTCCAGCCTACTTGCGGTGCGTG
>JAPSJU010000125.1 GCA_031178025.1 Agromyces sp.
GTTGTAGGGCACGTCCACGATGAGCGTGCCGTCGCGGTCGAAGAGCACCGCGCCCGGGGATCGGATGACCATACCGGGCTGGATACCCACTTCTCCCGCTTCGAAACCTCGCGCGCAGCGCCCTTCTTCGCGAGGGTCGGATCTGCGAGGGTGGGGGCATGCCGGCACCGGACTCGCGCCCGACCATGCTCGTGCTGCGTGCCCTCAAGCTCGGTGACCTGCTGGTCGCGGTTCCGGCGCTCACGGCACTCCGCAGGCACTGGCCCGAGCACCGGATCGTCCTCGCGACCTCCGGCTGGCTCGCGCCGATCGTGGAGCTCGTCGACGCCGTCGACGAGCTCCTGCCCACGCCCGGCCTGTCCCGTCCGCTCGACGTCGTCGCCGGGACCGTCGACCTCGCGGTGAACCTGCACGGACGTGGGCCGGAGAGCGGAGTGCTGCTCGAGGCGTTGCATCCGGCACGGCTCATCGCCCATGCGCCCGACGCCCCCGACGGACCGGAGTGGATCGACGGGATGCTCGAGCGCGAGCGCTGGGCACGGCTGGTGCGCTCGGCCGGCGCGCCGGCCCACGCCGACGAGGTCGGCATCCGCATCCCCGCCGTCGAGCCGCCCGCCTCGGATGCGGCGGTCGTCCATGTCGGAGCGTTCTACGGGTCGCGGCGGTGGCCGGCCGAGCGGTTCGCCGACGTGGTCCGCACGCTCGCGGAGCGCGGCGAGCACGTGGTGCTCACGGGCGGGGCGGAGGAACGCGAGCGGGCGCTCGACGTGGCGGCACGGGCCGGCCTTCCCGGAGCGGCCGTGCTCGCCGGACGCCTCGACCTGACGGAGTTCGCGGCGGTCATCGCGGCCGCCCGAGTGGTCGTGAGTGCCGACACCGGGGCCGCGCACCTCGCCTCCGCGTACGGGATCCCCTCGGTCGTGATCTTCGGGCCGGCACCTCCTGAGGAATGGGGACCACCCGCGCACGGGCCCCACGTCGTGCTGACCGAGGCCTCGCTGCGGCGGGGCGACACCTTCTCGGACGAACCGGACCCCGCCCTGCTCGCCGTCGGCGTGGATGACGTGCTCGGCGCACTCGGCCGGCTCGGGCCCGGTCGACTCATCCGACCGCCGCGCCGCGCCGCGCCGTCCGCCGGCTAGGCGGTCCGCGGGAGCGCGGTCGGCGCGTCGCGCTCGTCGAGCAGCCCGTCGAGTTCCGTCTGCAGCCGGGACAGCACCCTCGACAGGAGCCGCGACACCTGCATCTGCGTCACGCCGATCTCGTCGGCGATCTCCCGCTGCGTCCGCTCCTCGATGAAGCGGAGGTAGACGATGCGGCGTTCACGAGGTGTCAGGGTCGCCAGTGCGACGCGGAGGGAGAGCCGGAGGTCGGCGAGTTCGAGCCGCACGTCGGTGTCGCCGATCGTGGCGCCGATGGTGGTCTCGTCGTCGCCGATGCCGGCGTCGAGTGAGACGGGATGCAGACTCGTGCGGGACCCGACGGCCTCGGCGACCGTCGCGGGTGACGCCTGGAGGTACCCGGCGAGATCGGCGACGGTCGGTTCGCGCCGAAGGGCCTGTGCGAGGTCGGGAATCGCTGCCGATACGGCCTGCCGGAGTTCCTGCACGCGACGCGGGGGGCGGATGAACCAGCCGTTGTCCCGCAGGTACCGCTTGATCTCGCCGGAGATCGTCGGGACCGCGTAGGAGAGGAAGTTGTCGCTGCGTGCCGGATCGAAGCGGCGAACGGCGTGCACGAGGCCGATGCATCCCACCTGTCGGAGATCGCTCTGGTCGCGGTAGCCCGACGCGAGGTGCCGGACGAGTCCGTCCACGAGGTCGAGGTGACGGAGCACGATGGCGTCCTCGGCCATGCGTCGGCGCTGACCGTGAAGCGGGCGCAGCTCGGAGAACTGCGCCCTGGTCCACTGCTGACGCGCGTCCCACTCCTCCCGTCGTCGGTCGTGCCTCGAGTGGATCGTCGCGTCGGCGTGCATCTCCAGCCTCCCCTCTCCGGGCGGTGCGGTGCGCCGGAGCGTGCCGCCTGCTGCTCCGGAGTGAAGCACCGGGGAGCACTTCTCGAAAGGGAATTGCAGAGCAGGAGAAGAAGCGTTATAACGCTTCTCCGATCTCAGCCGCTGGCGGGAAGCGGATCGAACACGAGCGGCGGGTGGCCGATGCGGGTGCTGAACCACGACCACGCCGCACCGTCGGTCTGCTCGATCGCCGCCCACGCCTCGGCAGACGCGGGGACGTCCCGCAGGATGACGGTGATCGCTCGCTTGCCGCTGAACCGGATGGCGCCCGGCGCATCGACCGTGCCGCCGCCGGCGAACCCCGTGGGCCGGAACTCCGATCGTGTGGGCGCCTCCACGGCGAACGTGAAGACGTAGGTGCCGGTCCCCGCGATGCCGTACGCGGCCGGCGCGAAGTGGACGGACACCCCCGGGTCGCGGGTCGGGGATTCCCGGCGGTCGAACCCGGCGTACGGGGTCGATGCATCCGTCTGCAGGATCGTCGGACGGATCAGGGTCAGGTTCGTGCGACCTCTGCCGACGGTGCGGGTGGGCGCGAGCGTCTCGATCGGGGCCCAGAAGACCGGCCCGCCGACGAGTTCGCCCGCACGGTACTTGGTCATCCAGTCCTCGTCCGTGAGGTCGGGTTCGAATTCCGTGATGCTGACGCGGCGGTCGTCCCGCGCTTCGCCGAATGGGGATTCCTGATGGTTGAACATGAGCGAAACTCTAGAACTGTTCCGGAAGCGGCGCATCAGGGCGGTCCCCGGCATCCGGCACGACGGACGCCCCGGCGAGAATCGGCGCCACCGGCGACGACTACAGTTGAAGGGTTCGTTTCACGTAGACAGGAGTGGATCCAGGTGGCTGACGGCTTCGAGCTCTTCACCGACCGATCCGTCGTCGCCATGCGCGTCAACGGCGAGCTCAAGGACCTCGCCGCCTCGGTGACGGACGACGACGTCGTCGAACCCGTGACGATCGACTCTCCCGACGGTCTTGCGATCCTCCGGCACTCGACCGCCCACGTGCTCGCGCAGGCGGTGCAGGCCGTGAATCCCGAGGCCAAGCTCGGCATCGGCCCGCCGGTCACCGACGGCTTCTACTACGACTTCGACGTCGTCGAGCCCTTCACGCCCGACGACCTCAAGGCGCTCGACAAGGAGATGGCACGCATCGTGCGCGCCGGGCAGCGCTTCGTCCGCCGCGTCGTCTCCGACGACGACGCCCGCGTCGAGCTCGCCGGCGAGCCGTACAAGCTCGAGCTCATCGGCCTGAAGGGCGGAGCCGGCGCCGGGGACGAGAACGAGTCGGTCGAGGTCGGCGGTGCCGAGCTGACCATCTACGACAACGTGGACCCGAAGACGGGCGAGACCGTCTGGAAGGACCTGTGCCGGGGACCGCACCTGCCGAACACGCGGATGATCGGCAACGGATGGGCGCTGTCGCGCGTGGCCGCCGCATACTGGCGCGGCTCGGAGAAGAACCCGCAGCTCCAGCGCATCTACGGCACCGCGTGGCCCAGCAAGGACGAACTGCGCGCCTACCAGCACCGCCTGGAGGAGGCCGCCCGGCGCGACCACCGGAAGCTCGGGGCCGAGCTCGACCTCTTCTCCTTCCCCGAGGAGATCGGCAGCGGCCTGCCCGTCTTCCATCCGAGGGGCGGGATCATCAAGCGCGAGATGGAGGACTACGTCCGCCGTCGCCACATCGAAGAGGGGTTCCAGTACGTGTCGACCCCGCACATCACGAAGGCGCACGTCTTCGAGTTGTCGGGCCACCTGCCGTACTACAAGGACACGATGTTCCCGCCGATGGAGCTCGAGAACAGCGAGTACTACCTCAAGGCGATGAACTGCCCGATGCAGAACCTCATCTTCCGCTCGCGCGGACGCTCGTACCGGGAGCTGCCCCTGCGATTCTTCGAGTTCGGAACGGTCTACCGCTACGAGAAGTCGGGCGTCGTCCAGGGGCTCACGCGCGTGCGGGGGCTCACCCAGGACGACTCGCACAGCTACGTGACGCCCGAGCAGGCACCCGCGGAGATCCAGCACCTGCTCGACTTCGTCCTCGGGCTGCTCCGCGACTTCGGCCTCGACGACTTCTACCTGGAGCTCTCGACCCGCGACGCGAACTCGGACAAGTTCAAGGGCACCGACGAGCAGTGGGAGGTCGCGACGGACGTGCTGCGCAGCGTGGCCGAGTCATCCGGGCTCGATCTCGTGCCCGATCCCGGCGGGGCGGCGTTCTACGGTCCGAAGATCTCGGTACAGGCGCGCGACGCGATCGGCCGTACCTGGCAGATGTCGACGATCCAGTACGACTTCAACCAGCCGGAGGGATTCGGCCTCGAGTACACCGCCGCCGACGGCACCCACCAGCAGCCCGTCATGATCCACTCGGCGAAGTTCGGCTCGATCGAGCGCTTCTTCGGCGTCCTCATCGAGCACTACGCGGGAGCGTTCCCCGTCTGGCTCGCACCCGTGCAGGTGGTCGGCATCCCCGTCGCCGACGAGTACGCCGAGTACCTCGGCGGCATCGTCGAGCAGCTGCGGCGGGCCGGAGTGCGGGCCGAGCTCGACACGAGCGACGACCGCATGCAGAAGAAGATCCGCACCCACACGACGCAGAAGGTGCCCTTCCAGCTCATCGCGGGCGAGAACGACCGGGCCGGCGCGACCGTGAGCTTCCGGTTCCGCGACGGCAGCCAGGAGAACGGCGTCGCCGTCGACGAGGCCGTCCGCCGCATCCGTGCAGCGATCGACGACCGCAGGCAGGTCATGACGAGGGACGACCTCTGAGATGGGGGCCTACGAGGCCGACGAGTTCGACGGCGTGCCGACGGATGCCGGAACGGATCTCGCGGGCGTGCCCGACGCCTTCCAGCGACTGTGGACGCCGCATCGACTGGTCTACATCCAGCACGGCCAGCAGCCGGAGGAGCACGTGTGCCCGTTCTGCCGCGCCCCCGAGTTGGGCGACGAGCAGTCGCTGATCGTGGCTCGCGGCAGGCTCGCGTACGTGCTGCTGAACCTGTACCCCTACAACAGCGGCCACCTCCTCGTCTGTCCCTACCGCCACATCGCGACGTACGACGAGGCATCGGCCGAGGAGGTCGCCGAGATCGGCGAGCTCACCCAGATCGCCATGCGCGTCGTGAAGCGCGTCTCGAAGTGCGATGGATTCAACTTGGGCATGAACCAGGGGCGGATCGCCGGCGCCGGCATCGCCGAGCACCTCCACCAGCACATCGTGCCGAGATGGGCGCTCGACTCGAACTTCTTCCCGATCATCGCCGGAACCAAGGCGCTGCCGCGCCTGCTCGGCGAGGTCCGCCAGGAGATCGCCGAGGCCTGGCCCGGCTGAACGCTCAGCGCACCTGGCGCACTGCGAACTGCATGCGGGGGTTCGCGTACGACTCCTGCGACTCGACGAGCTGCAGCTCCCGCTCACCCGACTCATGCGTGCGCTCGAGCAGGTCGAAGACGCTCGATGTCGTACGCGCGAGGGCGTCGGCGGCGTCGCGGCCGCGGCCGTAGTGGGCCGTGAACAGCGCCGCGGTCACGTCGCCCGAGCCGTTGGCCTTCATGGGGAGGAGCGGTGTCTGCACGATCCAGGCGCCGGCGTCGTCGACGGCGAGCATCTCGATGGTGCCCTCCTCGCGGTCCGGGCGCTCCACGCTCGTGACGAGGACCGTGCGCGGCCCGGTGGCGCGGATGGCATCCACCGCCTCGAGTGTCGACTCGAGCGTGTCGGGCTCCGTGCCGGTGAGGAAGCCGAGCTCGAACTGGTTGGGCGTGATGATGTCGGCCGCGGGCACGACGCGGTCGCGCAGCAGGATCGGAATCGCCGGCGCCACGAAGCATCCCGACTTCGCGTTGCCCATCACGGGGTCGCACGCGTAGACGGCCGCGGGGTTCGCCGCCTTCACCCGGGCGACGGCGTCGAGGATGACGTCGGCGATGCCCTCCCCGCCCTGATACCCCGAGAGCACGGCGTCGATCCGGGGGAACGCACCGCGATCCTCGATGCCGGCGATGACCTCGCGGACGTCGTCGGGGCTGATCAGCGGCCCGCGCCACGCGCCGTATCCCGTGTGGTTCGAGAAGTTCACGGTGTAGACGGGCAGCACCTCGACGCCGATCCGCTGGAGGGGGAAGACGGCGGCCGAGTTGC
>JAPSJU010000006.1 GCA_031178025.1 Agromyces sp.
GCGGAGTTGCTGCGACGCGACTCCGCGACCGGCGACCCGGTGCTCGTCCTCGATGACGTCTTCGCCGAGCTCGACCGGCTCCGCCGGGAACGGCTGGCGTCGGCGATCGTCGGATTCGAGCAGGTGCTCGTCACCGCCGCCGTGCTCGAAGACGTTCCGACGCCGCTCACCGCGCGCATCGTGCACATCGAGGCCGGGCGCATCGTGGACCACGACCACGATCACGCCCCTGAATCCGCGCACGGTGCCGCCGGCGTCACGGTGGCCGCCGGCGAGCCGTCGAACAGCGAGGACGGGGATGTCTGAGGCGGCACGCGTGTACCAGCACTTCCGGGAGATCTTCGGCGACACGAGGCCTCGGCCCGGGCGGGCGCGCACACGAAGCCGGGAGACCTCCGGGAGCGAGCCGTTCACGCCAGGTCGCGATCCGAAGCCGCTCGGCGATGCGATCGATGGCCTGACCTCGCAGCTCGGCTGGTCCGCTCCGCTCTCGCAACACGAAGTCCTCGCCTCCTGGGCAGAGATCGCCGGCGAGGAGACCGCCAGGCATTCGGAGGCGATCGCCATCGAGAACGGCGTGCTGCAGGTGCGATGCGAGTCGACGGCGTGGGCGACGCAGCTCCGGCTCATGCGCACCGATCTCGTCACGCGCATCCTCGATCGGTACCCCGGCGCCGGAGTGGAGACCATCCGGTTCCAAGGGCCCGACGCCCCCACCTGGAAAAGGGGTCCCAGATCGGTTCCAGGCCGCGGTCCACGCGATACCTACGGCTGAGACGGCAAATTCGTCCAGATCGCACTTTTCATCGCCCCAGATCGGCGCTTCCGGGTCGGCGGCGACCCTCCGTTTGATAGGATCGAGAGTCGCCAGAACGACGGTCAGGAGCCCGATTCACCCATGACAGCGGAACCGACAGAGGCCCAGCAGACGCCGGCATACGGTGCTGATGAGATCCAGGTACTCGAAGGCCTCGAAGCGGTTCGCAAGCGGCCGGGCATGTACATCGGCTCGACGGGCCCGCGTGGCCTCCACCACCTCGTCTACGAGATCGTCGACAACTCCGTCGACGAGGCGCTTGCGGGCCACGCGACGACGATCGATGTCACGATCCTTCCCGACGGCGGCGTGCGCGTCGTCGACGACGGCCGCGGCATCCCCGTCGACGTCCACAAGACCGAGGGCCGGTCCACGGTCGAGGTCGTGCTCACCGTGCTGCATGCGGGCGGCAAGTTCGGCGGCGGCGGCTACGCCGTGTCGGGCGGGCTGCACGGCGTCGGGTCCTCCGTCGTCAACGCCCTCTCCTCCCGGCTCGACGTCGAGGTCCGCCGCCAGGGCCATGTGTGGACGCAGTCCTACACGGTCGGCGTGCCCGACGCCCCGCTGAAGCAGGCCGGCCCGAGCGACGAGACGGGCACGACCATCACGTTCTGGCCGAGCCCCGACATCTTCGAGACGATCGACTTCGACTACGAGACGCTCCGCACCCGGTTCCAGCAGTACGCGTTCCTCAACAAGGGACTGCGCATCACCCTGACCGACCTGCGCGTCGGGCATGAGGACATCGACCCCGACGAGACCGCCGAGACCGAAGCGGACGGCGTGAAGCCGCGTTCCGACACCTTCCTCTACGAGCGCGGCCTCGTCGACTACGTCGAGTACCTCAACCGCTCCAAGAAGTCGGACTTCGTGAACGAGGAGATCATCTCCTTCGAGACCGAGGACACCGAACGCAGGATCGCGCTCGAGGTCGCGATGCAATGGACCACCTCGTACACCGAGTCGGTGCACACCTACGCCAACACCATCAACACGCACGAGGGCGGCACGCACGAAGAGGGATTCCGCGCGGCACTCACGACCCTCGTGAACCGGTACGCCCGCGAGAAGTCGATCCTCAAGGAGAAGGACGACAACCTCTCGGGCGATGACGTGCGCGAGGGCCTCACCGCCGTCATCTCGGTCAAGCTCGCCGAACCGCAGTTCGAGGGCCAGACCAAGACGAAGCTCGGCAACACCGAGGCGAAGTCCTTCGTGCAGAAGGTCACGGCCGACCAGCTCGGCGACTGGTTCGAGCGCAATCCCACGCAGGCGCGCGACATCATCCGCAAGGCGATCCAGGCCGCGACGGCACGACTCGCGGCGCGGAAGGCACGAGAGGCCACTCGTCGCAAGGGACTCCTCGAGTCGGGCGGCATGCCGGGCAAGCTCAAGGACTGCTCCTCGAAGGACCCCTCGCTCTCCGAGATCTTCATCGTCGAGGGCGACTCGGCCGGCGGTTCCGCCGTGCAGGGCCGCAACCCCGAGACGCAGGCGATCCTGCCGCTCCGCGGCAAGATCCTCAACGTCGAGAAGGCCCGCCTCGACCGGGCCCTCGCGAACAACGAGGTGCAGGCGATGATCACGGCGTTCGGAGCCGGCATCGGCGAGGACTTCAACACCGACAAGGCCAGGTACCACAAGATCGTGCTCATGGCCGACGCCGATGTCGACGGCCAGCACATCACGACGCTGCTGCTCACGCTGCTGTTCCGATACATGAGGCCGCTCATCGAGCTCGGCTACGTGTACCTCGCCCAGCCGCCCCTGTACCGCATCAAGTGGACGAACGCGGAGCACCAGTTCGTGTACTCCGACAGGGAGCGCGACCTCCTGCTCGCCGACGGCGCCGCTCGCGGATGGCGCATCCCCAAGGACAACGCGATCCAGCGATACAAGGGCCTCGGCGAGATGAACCACCAGGAGTTGTGGGAGACCACGATGAACCCCGAGACCCGCACCCTGCTCCAGGTCACCATGGACGATGCGGCCGCTGCTGACGAGATCTTCACGACCCTGATGGGCGAAGACGTCGAGAGCCGTCGCAACTTCATCCAGAAGAACGCGAAGGACGTGCGTTTCCTTGACATCTGATGTGCTGAACCCCGGCGACGAGGGGTACGACGGCCCCGGCGTGCACGGCAGGATCGACCAGGTCGACCTGCAGCTCGAGATGCAGCGGTCGTACCTCGACTACGCGATGAGCGTCATCGTGGGTCGTGCGCTGCCCGACGTCCGCGACGGCCTGAAGCCCGTGCACCGCCGCGTGATCTACGCGATGTACGACGGCGGCTACCGGCCCGACAGGTCGTTCTCGAAGTGCGCCCGCGTGGTCGGCGACGTGATGGGGCAGTTCCACCCCCACGGGGACACCGCCATCTACGACGCGCTCGTTCGCCTCGTGCAGCCGTGGAGCATGCGCTACCCGCTCGCGCTCGGACAGGGCAATTTCGGCTCGCCGGGCAACGACGGCGCGGCTGCTCCCCGGTACACCGAGACGAAGATGGCTCCGCTCGCGCTCGAGATGGTGCGCGACATCGAGAAGGAGACCGTCGACTTCCAGGACAACTACGACGGCCACACCCAGGAACCGTCCATCCTGCCCGCGCGGTTCCCGAACCTGCTCGTGAACGGCTCGGTCGGTATCGCAGTGGGGATGGCGACGAACATCCCGCCGCACAACCTGCGCGAAGTGGCATCCGGTGCCCAGTGGTACCTCGAGCACCCCGAGGCCACACGGGAAGAGCTGCAGGAAGCGCTCATGCAGCGCATCAAGGGACCCGACTTTCCGACCGGCGCCCAGATCCTCGGCGTGAAGGGCATCAACGACGCCTACCGCACGGGTCGCGGTTCGATCACGATGCGCGCCGTCGTCTCGGTCGAAGAGCTCCAGGGCCGCACGTGCCTCGTGGTCACCGAACTGCCGTACCAGGTGAATCCCGACAACCTCGCGATCAAGATCGCCGACCTCGTGAAGGACGGCAAGATCGGCGGCATCGCCGACATCCGCGACGAGACCTCGGGCCGCACCGGCCAGCGCCTCGTCATCGTGCTGAAGCGCGACGCCGTCGCGAAGGTCGTGCTGAACAACCTGTACAAGCACACCCAGCTGCAGGAGAACTTCGGCGCGAACATGCTCGCGATCGTCGACGGCGTGCCGCGCACGCTCTCGATCGACGGATTCATCGCGCACTGGGTCGACCACCAGGTCGAAGTGATCGTGCGCCGCACCGAGTTCCTCCTGCGCGAGGCCGAGGCGCGCATGCACATCCTGCGCGGCTACCTCAAGGCGCTCGACGCGCTCGACGAGGTCATCGCCCTCATCCGCCGATCGCCGACGGTCGAAGGGGCCCGCGACGGGCTGATCGAGCTGCTCGACATCGACGAGCTGCAGGCGCGAGCCATCCTCGAACTGCAGCTCCGCCGCCTCGCCGCACTCGAGCGCCAGAAGATCATCGACGAGGCGAACGACCTCGAGGTGAAGATCGCCGACTACCGCGAGATCATCGCCTCGCCGACGCGGCAGCGTTCGATCATCTCCGACGAGCTCGCCGAGATCGTCGCGAAGTACGGCGACGAGCGCCGCACGCACATCATGCCCGGCTACGACGGCGACATGTCGCTCGAAGACCTGATCCCCGAGGAGGAGATGGTCGTCACCGTCACCCGCGGCGGGTACGTGAAGCGGACTCGGAGCGACAACTACCGCTCGCAGCACCGAGGCGGCAGGGGAGTGAAGGGCGCGCAGCTCCGCGCCGACGACGTGGTCGAGCACTTCTTCGTCACGACGACGCACCACTGGCTGCTCTTCTTCACGAACAAGGGCCGGGTGTACCGAGCGAAGGCCTACGAGATCCAGGAGGGCGGCCGCGACGCGAAGGGCCAGCACGTCGCCAACCTGCTCGAGATGCAGCCCGACGAGCAGATCGCCGAGATCCTCGACATCCGCGACTACGAAGTGGCCAAGTACCTCGTGCTCGCAACGCATGACGGGCTCATCAAGAAGACCGACCTGACCGCCTACGACACCAACCGCTCGCGGGGTGTCATCGCGATCAACCTGCGCGACGGCGACGAGCTCGTCTCGGCGATGCTCGCCGACGAGCACGACGACATCCTCCTGGTGTCCAAGCGGGGCATGTCGCTGCGGTTCGAGGCGACGGATGCCGCACTGCGCCCCATGGGCCGGTCGACGTCGGGGGTGAAGGCCATGAGCTTCCGCGGTGACGACCGCCTGCTCGAGGCATCCGTCGTCTCCGGCTTCGCCGACGACCGGGCCGTGCTCGATTCCACGCTGACCGACGACGCCACCGGACAGAAGCTCAGTCCCTCGGACACGTACGTCTTCGTCGTCACCGAGGGCGGCTATGCGAAGAGCACCCGGATCGAGGAGTATCGCAAGCAGCAGCGCGGCGGCCTCGGCATCAAGGTCGCGAAGCTGCACGAGGACCGCGGCGAACTCGCCGGCGCCCTGATCGTCTCGCGGAGCGACGAGGTGCTGGTGGTTCTTGCCAGCGGCAAGGTGATACGCTCTGACGTCGCCGAGGTTCCCGCCAAGGGCAGGGACACGATGGGCGTCGTGTTCGCGAAGTTCGCGGATGACGACCGGATCATCGCCATCGCGAAGAATTCCGAACGGAATCTCGTGGAGGAGGCCGCCGAAGCCGAAGCGGCCGAGCCCGCGAGAGAGGAGTAATCGTCTATGAGTAGCGTCGCCGAGAAGCTCGCACGCAAGTCGAGCCGCAAGCCCCCGGCCAAGCAGGTGCGCCTGCGGCTCGTCTACATCGACTTCTGGTCGGCGGTGAAGCTGTCGTTCCTCATCGCGGTGTGCTTCGCGGTGATCAGCATCGTCGTGACGTTCCTCGTGCACACGGTGCTGAGCTCGACGGGCATCTTCGAGCAGGTCAACTCGCTCGTGCAGGATGTCGCGGGCTCCAGCGGCGACCTCACCGCGGTGCTCTCACTCGGCAACGTCATGGGCTTCGCGGTCGTCGCCGCACTGCTCAACCTCGTCGTCACGACGGCGCTCGGTGCCATCGCAGCGGTGCTCTACAACCTCAGCGTGAAGATCACGGGCGGCGTGCTGGTCGGCTTCACGAACAACTGACGCACCGCCTGCGGGACGGCCGAGTCGAGCGTGACGTCGATTCGGAGAATCCCGCAGGGTCGGGTAGTCTGTCCTTCGGCCGAATTCGGGGATATAGCTCAGGCGGTTAGAGCGCTTCGCTGATAACGAAGAGGTCCGAGGTTCAAGTCCTCGTATCCCCACTCCGAAAATTCCACATCCTGGCCGTTCTCCGAACGGCCGCCCGGGGCCTTAGCTCAGTTGGTAGAGCGCCTGCTTTGCAAGCAGGATGTCAGGAGTTCGAATCTCCTAGGCTCCACACCGTAATCTCCACCGCCCTCGCCGGCGCGGCCCGGTCGATCCCAGGGAATCCGCTCGACCCCAGCACGCAGTGCCGTATACGAGTCCCTTCCGGCCTCCGGCTACAGTGGCGTGATGGACATCCGCATCGCCGCGTACGCCGTGATCATCCGCGACGACGAGATCCTGCTGTCCCATTGGAACGAGCACGGACGTTCGGGCTGGACGCTGCCGGGTGGCGGGATCGAGGGCTCTGAACATCCGATCGCGGCCGCCAGGCGGGAAGTGCTCGAGGAGACCGGCTACGAGGCGTCCATCGAGCGGCTCCTCGGCATCGACACGATGATCGTGCCGGCGGCCAAGCGCCACTCGGGCACGGTACCGCTGTACGCGATGCGGGTGCTGTACCGCGGGAGCGTGGTCGGCGGGGAACTGCGCAACGAGGTCGGCGGCTCGAGCGACGAGGCGCGATGGGTTCCGCTGGCCGAGGTTCCGGAGCTCAAGCGGGTGAGCCTGCTCGACATCGCGCTGCGCCTGAACGAGGCGGAACCGGCCGACGGCGTGCCGCCGACGTTCGATCTCGCGGAGGCCGCGGCCCATGTCGGCCATGCGAATCACGACGGCGACGACGACACGACAGCGACCTGACCGGCCGCTGCCCTCTCGACGACGCCGTGCGTGCCCGAGCGCCCCGCGGTCGCATGTCCCGTCACGAGGACGGTGGACCGCGGGGGCTCGGTGTGGTCGGTACCCATGATCATCGGATCAGCGAGTACGGAGGGCGACGCGCTGGAACGCGTCCTCACGGAGGCGGGCGGCGAGCTGCTGCGTCTCACGACGGAGGCGCACCTCCTGGTGGGTACGGCGCTGGTCCTGGCGCCGGCTCCACGCGAGGAGCGCGATGCCGACGCGACGGGCCGCGCGTTCGCGGGTTCGGAGTGCCTGGGCACTGAGGGTGGAGGCCTGTCCCAATCGGGTTCGGCCTGCGGCGAGCGAACTGGAGTTCACGATGGTTCCTTCGGTGTGTGGTGGTGCCGGAGCGGCTCCGGGACGGCCGGGCGGCCGAACCGGGGTGGAGCGATCCGTGGTCGATCCGGAGGCGCACGCCGGACGGATCAGCGCGGCGCGCACGAAGGGGAAGCGGATCCGACGCGGCGGACAGCGCCGCGACGGCGATGCGCTCGGGCGATGCAACGTGTGTCGCTCCCGGCATCCGGATCCGACGCGATCACGGCGATCGGTCGGTGGATGCTGCGGCGGGAGCCGCTGGTCTCGCCCGGACGGGCTGCCCCGAAGGGCGGGAGGAGACGATCAGGCGCAGATGCGCGAGTCGTCGTGACGCTGGATCAGCAGGCCGCGTACGAGAGGAGGATTCCCGTGTGCGGCTCGGTGCGAGTGTGCTTCGTCATGGGTTCAACTCCTTTCGCGTTCCGGTGGTCAGGGCCGAGACAGACATTAGCGGGCATTTCTCCTCCCGCGCAAGGCGATCACCGAGTTTCATTCGAACGCAATGAAGTCGCGGAGGCCGCCGGTTGCGTCCGGGCATGACGAAGGCCCCACCTGGGAGGTGGGGCCTTCGTGGTCCAGCGCTAGATCGTGGTCGTCGGCGTGGCCGACGGGGACGGCTCGTCGTCGGCGACCCACAGCTCGTCGTCGGCGCGGAAGGTCTGCCAGACGGCGTACGCGACGCCGGCAGCGGCGACGACCGCCGCTCCGATGGCGAAGTACGTCCCCGCACCGGGGCCCTTGTTCTGCTTGACGACCGCGGCGGCGCGAGGTGAGATGCGCTCGACCGCGCGGCGGACGCGTGCATCGTTGGCGATGTCCCCGATCGAGAGCACGCTGCCGAGGGCGGTGCCGACGGAGCGCTCGACCGTGCCGCCGGCCGACTTCGCCAACGAGCGCGCCTGGTCGACCGTCGGTCGGACGTAGCTGTCGAAGCTCGTGCGAACGCGGGGCACGACCTCCTCACGCGTGAGCTGGCCGAGCTGACGACTGGCCTCGCGAGCGACGGCGTTGGCGTGCTCGAGCACCTGCTGCTGGCTGCCCCAGAGTTCTTCCGCAGTGCTGCGCAGCCGCTTGAGTTCCTTCCGGCGCTTGCGTGACAGGCTCATACTCGACCTCCATCGTTATGCAGCGAACCACTCCATCTTGCCACCGAAACGGCTGGAAGCGGGGTGGGAGTCGGAAACCCGCATGCAGGTTGACGAATCCGCCCGTGACAGAATATGGGCATGCCCATTCCCACTGCTGTCGCGACGCTGAACACCAACCACGGCCCGATCAAGGTCGACCTCTACGGCCACCACGCCCCGAAGACCGTCAAGAACTTCGTCGGGCTCGCAACGGGCGAGATCGAGTGGACGCATCCGGCGACCGGTGAGAAGTCGACCGACCCGCTCTACGACGGCGTCGTGTTCCACCGCATCATCCCGGGCTTCATGATCCAGGGCGGCGACCCCCTGGGACAGGGCGTCGGCGGCCCGGGCTACCAGTTCGACGACGAGATCCACCCCGAGCTCGACTTCACCGAGCCCTACGTCCTCGCGATGGCGAACGCGGGCATCCAGATGGGACGCGGCACGAACGGGTCGCAGTTCTTCATCACCGTCGGCCCCACCACGTGGCTGCAGGGCAAGCACACCATCTTCGGCAAGGTGACGGATGCCGCCAGCCAGGCCGTGGTCGACAAGCTCGCCTCCCTGCCCACCGACGGTCGCGACCGCCCCCTCGACGACGTCGTCATCGAGAGCGTCACCGTCGAGCAGGTCTGATCCTCCGGTGAGCGACGCGGCGCCGGAGCGCACGAACTTCTGCTACCGCCACCCTGATCGGCAGAGCTACATCCTGTGTCAGCGCTGCGGGCGCACGATCTGCCCCGACTGCCAGACGCAGGCGCCCGTCGGCGTGATCTGCCCGGAATGCATGCGCGAGCAGCGGGCTTCGGCGCCCCGCACCACGCCTGCCGTCCTCACCCGCGTGCGATCGGCCGCGTCGCGCGGAGCGCCCGTCGTCACGTACGCGCTCATCGGCATCACGCTCGCCGTCTTCGTGCTGCAGCTCGTGCCCGGCCTCGCGCTCACCCCCCGCCTCTGGTACGCCGGGGTGTACTCGATCCCGGGCAACTTCGAGCCGTGGCGCATGCTCACCTCCGTGTTCGTGCACTCGACCGCGCTCATCTTCCACGTGCTGCTGAACATGTACACGCTGTGGATCTTCGGCCAGCTGCTCGAGGGGCTGCTCGGTCGTGGGCGATTCCTCGCCCTGTACCTGATCGCCGGTCTCGGCGGTGCCGTCGGCGTGCTGTGGCTCGGGGACCCGGGCACGGCCGTCGTCGGAGCATCCGGCGCCATCTTCGGCCTCATGGGTGCCTTCCTCGTGATCCAGCGACGACGCGGCGGCGACACGACGCAGCTGTTCGTGCTGCTCGCCATCAACCTCGTGATCGGGTTCGTGCCGGGGTTCAACATCTCGTGGCAGGCCCACCTGGGCGGACTCGTCGTGGGCGCGCTCGTCGGCCTGGTGTACGTCGAGACGCGCAAGCGCTCGCAGCAGGGCCTGCAGCTGTGGCTGCTCGGGGCGCTCGTCGCCGCGCTCGTCGTGCTGAGCCTGCGGTACTTCTTCTTCCCGATCGTCTGATCCGTACGACGGGGCCGAAGTTATCCACAGCTTCCTCCACAGCTGGGGAGAGTTACACCGGTGTAGTTGTCGATCTCCCGCGCTACGGCGGCGCGGATCACCGGGATCGCCGTCCATCCACAACCTGTGGAGAACAGCGAACGGGCGGATGCCGCAGCATCCGCCCGTTCGTGCGTTCGTGGGGCCGGCTAGCGCCAGCGTGTGGTCATGAGGAAGCCGATGAAGGCGATGCCGAAGCCGACGAGGATGTTCCATGAGCCGAGGTCGGGAACGGGAAGCCGGCCCTGGCTCACGTAGAAGACGATGATCCAGGCCAGTCCGAGGAGCATGAAGCCGAACATCACCGGCTTGAACCAGACGGGGTTCGGCGCCTCTTCTCCGGCGACCGGTTCAGCGCGCGCGGGCTTCGTTGGTTTCGTACGTGCCATGCGGCGATTCTAGCCGAGCCCGCCGAGGACTCACAGCCGAGGGCCCCTTCCCTGGCAATAGAATCACTCATATGTCCGAGGAGCTGCCCGAGCGTCATCGTGCTCGGCGATCCGCCCGGCGAACACGGGGACGCCAGCGAGCCCGCATCAGCGTCGTCGGGGTGCTGGGCGAACTCCTGCTCACCGCCGGCGTGCTCATCCTCCTGTTCCTCGGATGGCAGCTGTGGTGGAACGATGCCATCATGGCCGGGCAGCAGTCGACGGCGGCGTCCGACCTCAGCGCGGAATGGCTCGAAGAGGCACGCGCCACGAGCGGCGACGCGCCGGCGCCGGCGCCGGCGGACTACGGCGATCCCATCGTCGGTCCGGCGAGCTACCCGAACGGCGAGTCGTTCGCGGTGATGTACGTGCCCCGCTTCGGGGAGGGCTCGCAGCGCCGCGTCGCCGAGGGCACGGGCCTCGACGTGCTGAACAGCGAGTACCTCGGCGTCGGGCACTACCCCGGTACCCAGATGCCCGGCCAGGTGGGGAACTTCGCGATCGCGTCGCACCGCAGCGCGTACGGCGGCGGCATGCACGAGATCGAGCAGCTCCAGCTCGGCGACGCGATCTACATCCAGACGCGGGACGGCTGGTACACGTACCGATTCCGCGACTTCGAGTACGTGACGCCCGATACCGTGGGGGTGCTCGCGCCGGTACCGCACCACCCCGACCTGCAGCCGACGGATCGGCTCATCACGCTCACCACCTGCAACCCGCTCTACTCCACCGCCGAGCGCCTCATCGCCTACGGGGTGCTCGAATCGTGGCAGCCGAGCGCCGCCGGGCCTCCGGCCGAGATCGCGGCCGACGTCGCCACTTGGGGGTCCTGACCATGTACGGAGCGCTCTGGCGGATCCTCCCGGGGCCGGTCTGGGTCCGCATCATCCTGCTGCTGATCCTCATCGCCGCGGCAGTCTTCGCGCTGTTCACCTGGGTCTTCCCCTGGGTGGACGGCATCGTCAATCCGATCAACGTCACGGTGGAGTGAATGACCCGCGTCCTCGTCCTCGACAACTACGACAGCTTCGTCTACACGCTGAACGGCTACCTGCAGGAGCTCGGCGCCGAAACCGAGGTCGTGCGCAATGACGCCATCGCGCCGGCCGATGTCGCCGCCCGCGTCGGCGAGTACGACGCCGTGCTCATCTCACCCGGTCCGGGCAAGCCGTCCGACGCCGGGGTGTCGATCCCCGTCGTGGAGGCGGCGCTCTCCACATCCCAGCCCCTGCTCGGCGTCTGCCTCGGGCACCAGGCCATCGCCGAGGCCTTCGGCGCGGTCGTGACGAACGCCGAAGAGCTCATGCACGGCAAGACCTCGCGCATCGCGCACGACGACAGCGAGTTCTACGCCGGGGTGCCGCAGCCGTTCACCGCGACGCGGTACCACTCCCTGGCCGTCGTCGACGGCACGGTTCCCGCCGACCTCGTGGTCACCAGCCGCACGCAGGGCGGCGTGATCATGGGGCTCCGCCACCAGTCGGCGCCGATCTTCGGGGTGCAGTTCCACCCGGAGTCGGTGCTCACCGAGGGCGGTTACCGGATGCTCGGCAACTGGCTCGCCGTGGCGGGCCTGCCCGAGGCACGAGAACGAGCCATCGGGCTGAACCCGCTCATGCGCTGACCCGCGACGAGCGCCGACCAGGTCTCGGGCTGGCGCGGCGCCCCTGGTGGGCCGGCGCGATCAGCCGGCGCAGTACGTGAGCGTGACGTCGGAACGCTGGGGAACATCGCCCGGCGGGAGGGACTGCTGCGTCACGGGCGAACCCGGCTGCGCCTCGCATGACGCGTCGGGCATGGGGATGGGGTTCAGCTGCAGGTTCTCGGCCGACAGGTACGAGGAGGCGGCCGCGAGCGTCTGCCCGGTGAGGTCGGTGAGGGTCACGAGCCCGCTCGAGATGCGGAAGTCGACCGTCGATCCGGCTTCCGCCGATGCCCCGCCCTCCGGTGTGGTGCCCAGCACCGTGTCGGCGGGCACGGAGGGGGAGTTCTCCCTGGTCTCGGTTCCGGGTGTCAGGCCGTTGGCGGTGATGTCGGCCTTGGCCTGTTCGAGCGTCATGTTCCGCACGTCCGGCACGGTGACCGCCTCACGACCCGTGGAGATGTACACGGTGATCGGTGTCTCGACGTCGACGATCTCGCCCGCCGCGGGGTCGGTGCGGATGACCTCGTCGACGGGGACCGTGTCGCTGGTCTCGTCGATGCGCGTCGCTGGGAGCCCGAGCTCCTGGAGCCGTTGCACGGCCTCCTCGTAACTCGCGCCCGTGAGCACGGGGACCTCTCGCACGTTCGAGGGGATCTCGGTCGTGGGCTGCAGGTTCAGGGCCCAGTACATGACCGCGACGACGATGACGATGATGCCGATGATGCCCGACCAGATCCAGATGGCCGGCGGCCGCCGCTGGGTGCGGGTCATGGTCTCGTCCTCGGTGAGCTGCCGGAGCGCGAGCTCGGAGGTCGAGAGCGAGCCGGTGGGCGCGCCGAAGAGCATGGTGGCCTCGTCGGGCCGGCGATGCACCGGGACGCGACCGGATGCCGCGATGTCGACGTCGGCGCGGAACTCGGCCGCGGTCTGGTAGCGGTCGTCGCGGTTCTTCGCGAGCGCATGCAGCACCACGGCGTCGAGCGCCGGTGAGACCTTCGGGTTGATGACGCTCGGCTTCACCGGGCGCTCGCTCACGTGCTGGTACGCGACCGCGACGGGGGTGTCGCCCCGGAACGGCGGTCGCCCAGTGAGCATCTCGAAGAGCACGACGCCGGTCGAGTAGAGGTCGGTGCGGGCATCGACGGTCTCGCCCTTGGCCTGCTCGGGCGAGAAGTAGGACGCCGTGCCGAGGATCGCCGTGGTCTGCGCGACCGTGGTTGCGGAGTCGGACACCGCGCGAGCGATGCCGAAGTCCATGACCTTCACCTGGCCGCTGGTGGTGATCATGATGTTGCCGGGCTTGATGTCGCGGTGCACGACCCCGGCCCGGTGCGAGTACTCGAGCGCGGTGAGCACCCCGTTGATGACGCGCACGGCTGCGGTCGGCTCGAGCGGCCCGTCATGGATGATGTCCTTCAGCAGCCGACCCTCGACGAACTCCATCACGATGAAGGGCAGCTGCACCTCATGCCCGCTCGCGTCGACGACGGTCTCCTCGCCCGCGTCGAAGACGCGCACGATCGTCGGATGCGCCATCCGGGCAGCCGACTGCGCCTCCTGACGGAAGCGCATGCGGAACGCGGGGTCGGTGGCCAGTTGCGGCTTCAGGAGCTTGATGGCCACCTGGCGGCCGAGGCGCGCGTCGGAGCCGACGTGCACGTCGGACATGCCTCCGCGACCGATGAGCGCACCGACGCGGTACCGTCCCGCGAGCACGCGACCCTCATCGCTCACTGTGCAGCTCCGTCCTTCTCTCCGGTCTTCCCGTCACGTCGCCGGCGCGTCACTCGGCGATCGTGACCGGAGCGGCGGGCGAGAACGGCGAGTCGAGCTGCCCGCAGAAGTAGCGGTACGTGACCTCGAACGGCTGCGTTCCGGCCTGCACGTTCACCGAGGTGGTGGTGGCGCCGACCGGGCTCGGCGGAACGGCATCGCCGGTGACCGAGACCTCGTAGCCGCTCAGCGTCTGGCCGGCGGGGCACGTCTGCGCGGGCCAGGAGACCTTCACGAGTCCGCCCGACTCCACCTCTTCGGGGTCGACCGTCGGCGCCGCGGCGGGCGCGCTCGGCGCGACGGGATCGGTGAGGTAGGTGAGCGTGATCGTGGTGCCGGGCTGTACCGGGCCGCTCGGGTTCACCTCGGAGACGGTGTTCGCGAGACCCGGCTCCGTCGCCGGCGCGCCCTCCTGCCGCGTGACCGGCAGCCCGAGTCCCTCGATCGCCGCCGCGGCCTCGTCGATGTTCATGCCGATGTAGGAGTTGCGGTCGATCTGGATGGGCTGGGGCGCCTCGCTCGTCGGCGGTGGCGGCGGTGGTGTCGTCGTGGTGACCGAGGCGGTGGGACGGCTGCTCGTCGTCGTGGCGACCGTGCCGCCGCCGTCGTCGTTGTTCAGCGCGAGGGCGATGATCGTGCCGATCAGCACGATCGCGAGCAGGGCGATCAGCACGATGAGCGGCCACGTCCACGGGCTGCGCTTCCTCGGGGCGGGCTCGTCTTCGATGGTCTCGCTCGTGACCATGCCGGCAGCGCCGACGCCCGCGGCACCGACGCCGGCCGCGCCGGCGGGCAGCACCGTCGTGGCGGCGGTCATGCCCTGCTGCGGCATCCGCATGGTGGCCGCGGTGGCTGCGCCGGTGCCGAGGAGCGCGGGCACCGCGGCGGCGGCGGCCTGCACGTCGCCGCGGCGGAGCGCGGTCGCTGCGCGGGCGAGGTGGGAGGCGGTCTGCGGCCGGTCGGCCGGGTTCTTGGCGATGCACGCGTACACGAGGTTGCGCACCGGCTCGGACACGGTGACCGGCAGGTCGGGCGGCATCTCGTTGATCTGCGCCATCGCGATCGCGACCTGCGACTCGCCCGTGAACGGGCGACGTCCGGCGAGGGCCTCGTACGCGACGATGCCGAGCGAGTAGATGTCGGTCGTCGGCGATGCCGGGTGTCCCGACGCCTGCTCGGGCGAGAGGTACTGCACCGTGCCCATGACCTGGCCGGTCGCCGTGAGCGGCACCTGGTCGGCGATGCGCGCGATGCCGAAATCGGTGATCTTCACCCGACCCTCAGGCGTGATCAGCAGGTTGCCGGGCTTGATGTCGCGGTGCACGAGCCCGGCGGCATGTGCGGCCTGCAGCGCGCTGGCGGTCTGGGCGACGATGTCCAGGACCTTGTCGGTGGACAGCACGTGCTCGCGCTCGAGGATGGTGGAGAGCGCTTCGCCGGGCACGAGTTCCATCACGAGGTAGGCCGAGCCGTCCTCCTCGCCGTAATCGAAGACGTTGGCGATGCCCTCGTGGTTCACGAGCGCGGCGTGGCGCGCCTCGGCGCGGAAGCGCTCCAGGAAGCCGGGGTCGCCGAGGTACTCGTCCTTCAGGATCTTGATGGCGACCTGACGGCCGATGACGAGGTCGGTGGCTCGCCACACCTCGCCCATGCCGCCGATCGCAATGCGAGTCGACAGCTCGTAGCGCCCCCCGAAGGTGAGCCCCGCGCTCGGTCTCATTTGTTCAGCACCGCCTCTAGTACCTGCTTTGCGACGGGTGCGGCGATGCCATTGCCGAACCCCTCCTGACCAAGTCCCCCGCCATCCTCCACGAGCACCGTGATCGCATACTGAGGGTTGTCGGCGGGGGCAAAACCGGTGAACCACAAGGTGTAAGGATCGTCCTCGCCGTTCTCTGCCGTGCCCGTCTTACCGGCCACGCTGACGCCGTCTATTCTTGCATTACTCGCGGCGCCGTTCTCGACGCCGCTCGTCATCATCTGCACCATCTCGTTCGCCGTCTCCTCGCTGATCGCGCGGCCGAATTCCGCGGGCTGGAACTCCTCCAGGGTGCTGAAGTCGGGCGCCGTGATGGCGTCGACGAGGCTCGGTCGCATGACGACACCGCCGTTCGCGATCGCCGCGGAGACCATCGCCATCTGCAGCGGCGTGGCGCGCACCTCGCCCTGTCCGAATGCGGTGAGGCCGGTCTGCGGCTCATCCAGCCCGCGAGGGTAGGTGCTCTGCTCGACCGGGGTGGGGACCTCGAACTCGGAGTTGAACCCGAACTTCTCGGCCTGCTCGCGGATGGCGGCATCCCCGAGCTGCATGCCGAGCTCGGCCATCGGGATGTTGCACGAGAGCCGCAGCGCATCGGCGAGCGTCACCTCTGCGCCGCCGCCGCAGGTGCCGCCGTTGGAGTTGCGCACGACGGAGTCGGTGCCCGGCAGCGTGAGCGTGGCGGGATTCGGGAACGTGCTCTCCGGCGTGTACCGGCCGGACTCGAGCGCCGCCGCGGTGACGATGAGCTTGAAGGTGGAGCCGGGCGGGTTCATGTCGCCGCCCGTGGCGCGGTTGAAGAGCGGGTCGGCCGGGTCGGCGAGCAGGCCCTCGTAGGTCGACTGCACCGCAGAACCGTCGTGCACCGCGAGCGCGTTGGGGTCGAAGCTCGGCTTCGAGACCATCGCGAGGATCCGCCCGGTGGCGGGCTCGGTCACGACGACGGACCCCGTGTAGTCGCCGAGCGCGTCCCACGCGGCCTGCTGCGCGACGGGGTCGATGGCGACCTCGACGGATGCCCCCATCGGATCCTGTCCGGAGATCAGGCGGTTGAGCGAGTCGAAGAACTGGCTCGACGACTGGCCGCTGAGGAACGAGTTGAGCGACTGCTCGAGCCCGGTCGCCTCGCCGTTCACGGGGATGTAGCCGGTGACCGGGGCGTAGAGCGGACCGTTGGCGTACACCCGCTGGAACTTGTAGTCGTCATCCGACGGCTGGGAGAACGCGATGGGTTCGCCCCCGACGAGGATCGGCCCGCGCTCGACCGAATAGCCCTCGTAGAGGGTGCGCGAGTTGCGCGGGTCGGCGGCGAGGGCCTCGGCCTGCCAGTACTGGATGATCGTCGTCGAGACGAACAGGGTCAGGAACATGAGCAGCGCGACGATCGTCACGCGCTTGAGTTCACGATTCATCCGTCGATCACCAGCCTCGGATGGTTGCGCACGGTATCGGACAGTCGGAGCAGGAGCGCCACGATGATCCAGTTCGCGACGAGCGAGGAACCGCCGGCGGCGAGGAACGGCGTCGTGAGGCCGGTGAGCGGGATGACCCGCGTCACGCCGCCCACGACGATGAAGACCTGCAGGGCGATGACGAAGGCGAGACCCACGCCGAGGAGCTTGCCGAAGTCGTCCTGCCCCGCGAAGCCGATGCGGAAGCCGCGTGCGACGAAGAGCACGTAGAGCGCGAGGATCGCGAAGACGCCCGCGAGTCCGAGCTCCTCGCCGAGGCTCGCGATGATGTAGTCGCTCTGCGGGACCGGCGTGATGTCGGGCCGGCCCTGGCCCCACCCCGTTCCGATGAGGCCGCCGTTGGCGAGCCCGAAGAGCCCCTGCACGAGCTGATAGCTGCCGCCGGACTCCTGGTCGAACCGCGCGGCGTCGAAGGGGTCGAGCCAGTTCGCGAAGCGGTTGCCGACGTAGTCGAGGGTCTGGCTCGCGATGAGCGCCCCTCCGACGAACATCGACAGCCCGAGCACCACCCAGGAGAGGCGGCTCGTCGCGACGTAGAGCATCACGAGGAAGAGCCCGAAGTAGAGGAGCGCGGTGCCGAGGTCGCGCTGGAACACGATGACCGACATCGACAGCGCCCACACGACGAGCAGCGGGCCGAGGTCGCGCGCCCGCGGGAACTGCATGCCGAGCACCTTGCGCCCCACCATCGACAGCGAGTCGCGATTGCGCACCAGGTAGCCGGCGAAGAAGATCGCGAGGGCGATCTTCGCGATCTCGCCGGGCTGGAAGGTCGCGACGTCGCCGAATCCGATCCACACCCGCGCACCGTTCACCTGCCGGCCGATGCCGGGCAGGAGCGGGAGGAGCAGGAGCACGATCGCGACGAGGCCGGAGAGGTAGGTGTACCGGAAGAGCACCCGGTGGTTGCGCAGCACGAGGATCACGACCATGCCCGCGACGATGGCGATGGCGCTCCAGGCGATCTGCCGCACCGACGCGCTCTCCCACCCCACATCGCCCTCGGCGATGTCGATGCGGTAGATCATCGCGATGCCGAGGCCGTTCAGCACGGTTGCGATGGGCAGCAGGAACGGGTCGGCGTCACGTGCGACGAAGCGCATGGCGATGTGGAGCCCGAACACCAGCGCCGAGAGGCCGGCGCCGAGCAGCACCAACTGGGTGTCGACACGTCCCATCGCGCCGAGCTGCACGAGCACGATGGCGGCGGCGTTGATGGCGCACGCGACGAGGAGCAGCCAGAACTCGAGGTTGCGGAGCCGCTGCGGCACGCGGATGCGGCGCACACCGGTGGGCGGTGTGCCGGTGGCCACCCCGGCTCCGGTTCGCTGGTCAGTCAACGGAGTCCTCCAGTCGCTGCACGATGCGGTTGGCTTCGGAGAAGGAGCCGGCGCTGATGGTCTGCTCGACGCGCTGCTGGTCGTAGGTGCGCAACTCGGCGACGTCGATCGTGGTCTCGGTGTGCAGCTCGTGCAGCGAGATGGGCCCGAGATCCTGTTGGATGCCCTGGTAGATCGCGACCCGGCCGTTCGACTCGCCCACGTAGTACCGCGTCTGCGTCCACTGGTAGCCGAGCGCGAACGTGGCCACGATGGCGCCGATCAGCAGCACGATCCAGAAGCTCCACATCCAGCGGCGGCGGCGCCTGCGGCGCTCGTCCTCCTCGATCAGCTCGTCGAAGTAGTCGGCCGAGTCGGGCTCGAAGTGGGTCTCCTGCACCGGGTGCGGACGGAACGGCGCGAGGCGGATGCCCCGGGCACGCACGGGCTCTCCGGTCGCACCGAAGGCGAGCGGCGCCGCGGCGGAGCCGACGACGAGCGGTGGCGTCGCCGGCGCGGGCGGTTCGCCGATGTCGAGGACGACGACGGTGACGTTGTCGGGCGCGCCGCCGTCGAGCGAGGCCTTCACGAGCCGGTCCGCGACCTGCTTCGCACCGGCATCCGCCGACATCAGCTCGTGGAGCTCGTCGAACGGCACGACGCCGGAGAGGCCGTCGGAGCACAGCATCCACCGGTCGCCCGGCCTCGTGTCGAGCACCATCGAGTCGATCTCGGGCGAGGCCTCGACGTCGCCGAGCACCCGCATGAGCACGGAGCGGCGAGGGTGCACCATCGCCTCCTCGGCGGTGATGCGACCCGCGTCCACGAGTCGCTGCACGAAGGTGTGGTCGGTCGTGATCTGGCTGAGCTCACCCGAGCGGAGCAGGTAGATGCGCGAGTCGCCGATGTGCGAGATGACGACGCGGTCGCCCTGCAGGAGCAGTGCGCTGACGGTCGTGCCCATGCCGGTGAGCTCCGAATGATCCGCGACGGTCTCGGCGATCTGGCGGTTCGCGGCGATCAGGGCGCCTTCGAGGGACGCGGCCGCCTCGGGCGCCGAGCCGTAGTCGGCGTCGGCCTCCGCGATGCGCTTCGTGGCGATGGCGCTCGCCACGTCGCCGCCGGCGTGCCCGCCCATGCCGTCGGCCACGACGAACAGCCGTCGCCCGGCGTAGCCGGAGTCCTGGTTGTTCGAGCGGATCCGCCCGACGTGCGACACCGCCGCACTCGCCTTGACCGTCGCCATCCGCTACCGTCGCAGCTCGAACGTCGTCGCTCCGACCTTGACGGTGGCTCCGAGCGGGATCGGGGTCGGCACGGTCACTCGGGAGCCGTTGAGGAAGGTGCCGTTCGTGGAGTCGAGGTCCTGGATCATCCAGCGACCGTTCCAGAGCATGAGTCGGGCGTGGTGGGTCGACGTGTAGTCGTCGCGGATGATGATCGCCGAATCGCTCGAGCGCCCGATCGTGATCTCGTCGCGCCCGAGCGGGAACTCGGCGCCGGCCTTCTGGCCGCTGGTGATGACGAGGCGCGTGGCGTTCTCGGTCGAGGCGTTCTCGCCGCCGGGGCCGGAGGGGGGAGCGGACGGATGATGCGCGACCGCCTCCGTCGGCGCGCCGCCGCCGGTGCCCGCGGCGGAGTACGCGGGCGACGCAGCCGGCACCGAGGCGGCCGCATCCGGCTGCAGCTTGCGCACGCGCTGGCCGAACAGGTCGCTGCGGAGGGAGTACACGATCGCGAAGATGAAGACCCAGAGCAGCAGCAGGAATCCGAGCTGGAGGACCAGGAGGGTGAGTTCGCTCATTCGCCGGGCCCCCAGAATCCGCCCATGTCGTGTCGCTGCGTGGCGGGATCGCCGCCCTGCGCCCCGGCCGGCGAGGCCTGCGCGAGCACGCGGAAGACGATGCGCGAGCGACCGATCGTGATGACCGAGTCGGGCTCGAGCACGGCCTCCTTCACGGGCGAGCCGTTCAGCTGGGTGCCGTTCGTCGACCCGAGGTCGCGCACCCGGGCTCGACGACCGTCCCACTGCACCTCGGCGTGACGGCGCGAGGCGCCCGAGTCGTCGAGCGTGACGTCCGCCTCGCTGCCACGGCCGATGACGGTGCGGCCCTTGAGGATCGGGTACCGCTTGCCGGCGACGTCGAGCACCGGCGTCCACGCGACCTCGCCCTTCACGTTGCGGGAGTCGACCTGCACCATGCCCTCCGTGAGCGCGGTATCGGCTTCGAGGCTGATCGTGATGCCGCCCGCGAACTGGAAGTGCTGGCTCGCCGCGTGCTTCTGCACGAGGTCGGTGAGTTCGTCGATCAGGGCGGGGCCGAGGCCGGCCATGCGGTCGTGATCGGCGGGAGCCATGCGCACGCGGAACGTGTTCGGCACGAGCACGCGGTCGCGAGAGACGACCGCCGCCTTCGTGTCGATCTCGCGCTTGAGTGCCGCGGTGATCTCCACGGGCTGCAGTCCCGAACGGAAGGTCTTGGCGAACGCGCCGTTGACGGCGCGTTCGAGACCCTTCTCGAAATTGTCCAGTAGGCCCACAGGTCTCCCGATCCGGTTCCGTGATTGTGTGACATGGTAGCCCGACCGGCTGCAAACGCTCCGGTCGGGGCCTGAAGGTGCCCGATCAGTCGAGCGGGATCGCGGCTTCCTCCTCGTCGACGTCGAGCGAGAGCGTGGGGAGCGACGCGGTCAGCAGCGTGCCGTCGGAGCGGCGCGTGCCCATGACGTCCCGCATCGTGGGAGCGCCGTAGAGCCGCGGACCCTGGCCGTCGAGCGGCACGGTCACCGGTTCGCCCGCCGTCACCACGACGTCGGCGCCGCGCACGCGGATGCGCGCCTCGTCGCCGACCTCGACCGCGAACGAGATCGACTCGGGCTCGACCGTGACGCGGAGGCGGGTGCCGCGCAGCGTGATGCGGAACACGAGCCGCGACCAGGCGTCGGGCAGTCGCGGGTCGAAGGTGAAGACGCCGTTGTGGTCGCGGAATCCGCCGAAGCCGGCGACCAGCGTGCTCCACACGCCACCCGCCGAGGCGACGTGCACGCCGTCGGCCGCGTTGTGGTGGAGGTCGGCGAGGTCGACGAAGAGCGCCGAGCGGAAGTAGCGGATCGCCAGTTCGTGGTAGCCGACCTCGGCCGCGATGATCGACTGCACGACCGCCGAGAGCGTCGAGTCGCCCGTCGTCAGCGGGTCGTAGTACTCGAAGTCGGCGCGCTTCATCTCGGTCGAGAACCGATCGCCCTGCAGGTAGAGCGCGAGCACCACGTCGGCCTGCTTCAGCACCTGGAAGCGGTAGATGACGAGGGGGTGGTAGTGCAGCAGGAGCGGCCGCCGATCCTCGGGCGTGTTCTCCAGGTCCCACAGCTCCTTCTGCAGGAACGCCTCGTCCTGGGGGTGGATGCCGAGCTGCTCGTCGAACGGGATGTGCATGTGCGCGGCCGCACGCCGCCAGCTTCCCACCTCGGCCGGTGTGACCCCGAGGCGGTTGACGAGCTTGTGGTACGCGATCGGGTCGTCGACCTGCAGGTTGTCGACCGCGGATGCCGCTGCCGCGAGGTTCGCGCGTGCCATGACGTTCGTGTACAGGTTGTCGTTCACGACGGTCGTGTACTCGTCTGGGCCGGTGACGCCGTGGATGTGGAACACGTCGTCGGTCTTGTTCGAACGCCAGAAGCCGAGGTCCTCCCACATCCTGGCGGTCTCGACGAGGATGTCGATGGCCCCGCGCGCGAGGAAGTCGACATCGCCGGTCGCCGCCACGTACTGGCACAGCGCATAGGCGATGTCGGCGTCGATGTGGTACTGCGCAGTGCCGGCCGCGTAGTACGCCGACGACTCCTGCCCGTTGATCGTGCGCCACGGGAACAGAGCCCCGCGCTGGTTCAGCTCGAGGGCCCGCGAGCGAGCGGCGTCGAGCATCCGCTGCCGGAAGCGCAGCACGTTGCGGGCGACGATCGGCGCCGTGTAGCTGAGGAACGGGAGGACGTAGACCTCGCTGTCCCAGAAGTAGTGCCCGCCGTAGCCGGAACCCGAGACGCCCTTCGCGGCGACCCCATCTCCATCGGTGCGTGCCGACGCCTGGGCGAGCTGGAAGAGGTTCCAGCGGATGGCCTGCTGGATGGCCGGCTGGTCGGCGACCTCCACGTCGGAGCGCGCCCAGTAGTCGTCGAGCCACGAGCGCTGCTGGGCGAAGAGCTCGGCCACCCCGACCTCCATGGCCCGGTCGAGGGTGCGATCGGTGCGGTCGACGAGCTCGCGAGCCGGCACGATCCGTGCCGTGTGGTAGCTGATGAGCTTGGTGATGCGGATCGGCTTGCCCCGCTCGGCGTTGATGCGGTACGTGTGCTTCGCGAGGTCGTCGCCGATCGTGCCGGTCTCGGTGTAGCTGTTCTCGGTGGCGATCGCGTGCTGGGCGCCGACGGCGATCGTCATGCCCGAGTTCGTGCACTGGTAACCGAGCATGTACCGGCTGTTGCCGGAGCGCTGCACCCGCGGCTGCAGCACCCGATCGATGAACTGCTCCGCCTTGCGGGGGTCGAATCCGGACGGGGTCTCGGTGACGCCCGAGCGGTACTCGTCGCGACCGTCCTGGCGATTGAGGATGGGACTCGAGATGGTGACCGCGGCATCCGCGTCGAGCAGTTCGACCTCGTAGTCGAGCACCGCGAGGTGGCGATCCGTGAAGGAGGTCATGCGGCGGCTCGTGATGAGCACGCGCTTCCCCGACGGCGTGCGCCACTCGATCGACCGCGAGAGCACGCCGAGCCGGAAGTCGAGGCGCCGCTCGTACGAGAGCAGCTCGGCGATGGTCACCACGAGCGGCTCGTCGTCGACGTAGAGGCGGATGACCTTCGCGTCGGGCGCGTTCACGATCGTCTGCCCGACCCGAGCGAACCCGAAGGCCTCCTCCGCGTGACGGATCGGCCAGGTCTCGTGGAACCCGTTGATGAAGGTTCCGTGGAAGTGGCCGTCGCGGCCCTCCTCGACGTTGCCGCGGAGCCCGAGGTATCCGTTGCCGACGGCGAACAGCGTCTCGGTGCGTCCCATGTCGTGCAGGCCGAGGTCCGTCTCGACGAGCGCCCACTCGTCGATGGGGAACCGCATGCGGTTCAGGGGGTCGTGGTCGGCGAACCTCATGGTCGGTCCTCTCGGGGGGAGTCAAGGGACGTGGTCGTGTCGGGGAGGAGGGGGATGAGCTCGTCGAGCTCGTCGACGATGACATCGGCGCCGAGCTCCTCGAGCGCGGCCCTGCCGACGCCGCGGTCGACGCCGATGACCAGGCCGAACTCGCCGGCGGCGCCCGCCTTCACCCCCGACTCCGCGTCCTCCACGACCGCGCAGGCCTCGGTCGGCAGGCCGAGCAGCTCGGCCGCGCGCTCGAAGGTGTCGGGTTCGGGCTTGCCGGGCAACCCGTCGCGTGCGGCGACGAGGCCGTCGACGACGACGTCGAAGCGGTGCGCGAGTCCGGCCGCCTCGAGCACGGACGGCGCGTTCTTCGAGCTCGAGACCACGGCGACGAGGCATCCGGCCGCCTGCACCGCGTCGAGGAACGCGACGCTCGCCGGGTAGGCCTCGACCCCCTCTTCGGCGAGCGTCTCGTTGAAGGCGTCGTTCTTGCGATTGCCGAGGCCGTGCACGGTGTCGGCGCTCGGGGGGTCCGTGACCTCGCCTTCGGGCACGCGGATGCCGCGGCTCTCGAGCAGGCTGCGGACGCCGTCGTAGCGGGGCTTGCCGTCGATGTACGCGAAGTAGTCGTCGTCGGAGTACGGCGCGGCACCGTGCGCCTCGAGGAACGGCGTGAAGAGGCGCGACCAGGCGTGCATGTGCACCGATGCGGTCGGCGTGAGCACGCCGTCGAGGTCGAAGAGGTAGCCGCGGATGCCGCTCAGGTCGACGCCCAGCTCCTTGGAGGAGTGGGGGAGGTGCTCGTGCTGCTCGTGGTGCTCGCTGTGCGAGGTCACTGGCGATCCTTTCGTCGCGTCGGTCGGGGCGCCGGAACCCGCTGAACGATGCTATTCCCGCGCGGCGGGGTCGCGCGACGGGGTGGACGGACTCGAAGGTTTCGTGGAGGGTGTGCCGCCGCGGGCCGGCGACGACGGGTGGCACCGAATGGTGCTCACGCCCGCGAGATGTTAGGCTCCCGTGGTTGGACGCACCTCGGTGCGCCACACGTGCGCGAGTGGCGGAATTGGCAGACGCGCTGGCTTCAGGTGCCAGTACTCGCAAGGGTGTGGGGGTTCAAGTCCCCCCTCGCGCACCACGTGGAAGAACCCCCGGTCGGAGTCGTCTCCGCCGGGGGTTCTCCCGTCTCCGACGCGTGACGTCCAACGCGTGCGACGGACGGTTCAGCGCGCGATGGACGGTTCAGCGCGAGCGGCGGCTCAGCGCGAGGGAGACGAGGATGGCCGCGTCCACCAGGAAGAACGGCATCGACTCGTACTCCTGATACCCGAACAGCTTCACCAGTCCGAACACGAGGTGGAGCAGCACCAGGCCCACGGCGAACCAGAAGATCCCGATCCGGCCGGGGCGGAGCAGCACGGCGGCCGCGAGGTAGGCGATCGACATGGCGATCGACCACACGGCGACGCCCCAGTCGGCGGCGGTCGACACGCCGCCCTGTTCCGGCGTGGCGACGAAGGTGAAGAAGATGCCTCCGGCCAGTGTCACGAGCCCGGCGAGCGCGAAGAGCACCCGGGCGACGATCAGGGCGACACGGGAGGAGCGCGACGTGGCAGCAGCGGTTGCAGTTGACATAGACCGCAGGTTAGAGCCTCGGAAACGCCGGAGACAATATCC